>CALDGV010000218.1 GCA_937941745.1 uncultured Prosthecobacter sp.
TCAAGGTCAGCGGGCTCCAGTGCCACTGCGTCTGCCCGCCCAACAGCAGCCAGCCTCCGGTGAGCGCCAGCAGGGGCAGCATCTCCCAGCCGAGCCAGGCACCGCCCAGGAAGGGCACCTTGAAGACCGGCACCGTCAGGGCCAGCCCGCGAAACAGCGCGCTCAGCGCTGCATAAAAGAGGAGGGTGATGCCAGTGGTGCGGGGAGACATGATCATTCAAACCGGATGCGCGGATCCGTCAGCGCCACAAAGAAGTCCGAAAGGATGTTGCCCACCATGAGCAGCACCACCTGGATGACGAGGATGCCCATCACCAGCGGGTAATCGCGGTCCAGCACGCTGTAGTAGCCCAGCAGGCCGAAGCCGTTGATTTCAAAGATCAGCTCGATCAGCGTCGAGCCCGCCACAAAGATCGAGACCACGTGCCCCAGCGTCGTCGCCAGCGGGATCAGCGAGTTTCGCAGCGCATGGCCCAGCACCGCCCGCTTGAAGCCCGCGCCCTTCGCCACCGCCGTGCGCACATAGTCAGCGGCCAGGTTGTCCATCAGGTTGTTCTTCACCAGCATGGTCATGAAGGCAAAGCTGCCGACCATGTAGCAGACCAGCGGCAGCACTGCGTGATGCATCACATCCCAGGCCTTGCCCGCCAGGGTGAAGGAGGCGAAATCCTCGCTCACAAAGCCGCCCGTGGGGAACCAGCCCAGCCGTGCCGCGAGATACACCACCAGCACGCTCGCCAGCACAAAGCCGGGGATCGCATAGCCCACAAAGATCAGGATCGAGCTGACGTTGTCGATCACCGTCCGGTGCTTGATCGCCTTCAGGATGCCCAGCGGGATGCACACGAGGTAGCTGATGATGAAGGTCACCAGCCCGTAGAAGATCGAGACCGGCATCCGCTCGCGGATCATGTCCCACACCGATTCATTGTAGCGGGTGGAGATGCCCAGATTGCCCTGCAGAAGACCGTCAAACTGCGGGCGGAAGACCTGCACACGCTCCTTTTCCTTCTCCACCCTTGTCTTCCAGGCCGCCAGACCCTCCGGCTTGTCCTCGGTGGAAAGCTTCCCATCCCGGCTGACCTGCGCCTGGGTGATCCGGTAGGCGTTGTTCGGCTTCCATTGCTCCTTCGGCAGCAGCTCCTGCAGCGTCACCGGCATCTGCTCCTTGCCCTTTTCAAACTTGATGAACTGCTTGTCCCCCTCCTTCGGCAGCAGGCCCAGCCAGGCCAGGTAGGCGGGGAAGAAGGGCCGGTCGAAGCCGTAGTAGGCCGCCATCTCCTCCTTCTGCTCCTCGCTCAGGGAAGCACCGGCATCCTTCATGCCGCGCTCACCCTGCTGGGCGGCTGCCTGGCGCAGCGCTGCTTCCAGGGGGCCTCCGGGCGTCACCCGGGTGATGAAAAACACCACCATCGTCGCCCCGATCAGCGTCGGGAGGATCAGCAGGAAGCGGCGGAGAAAGTAATCGCGCATGAGGCGGTGGCAGGCAGGCTTGGACTCTCAGACATACGCATCCAGGAGACAAGGCTTTGTGTCTTTTTCAGGGCACAAAAAAGGGCGGGAGGCATCTCCTCCCGCCCTCAGTTCAGGCTGGGTAGCTGAAAGTGCCGCCTTGGCGGCGATCAGGGCGTGGCGATCGAATCGCTCGTCTCCACGTTGTTCGCCGCATTGTAGGTCGTGCCGGAGATCGTGATGCCTGTCACCGTGAAGGTGAAGGTGCCGCGGTTCTTCGTGCGGGCCGAGGTCATCGCTGCCGTGCCCTGGCGTCCGGTCGTCTTCGACACCGTGCTGCTCGTCAGTCCGCTCCACTGGCCCGTCACCGTCGCATTCGGCACCAGCGCACCGTTCTGATTGCGCACCGTCACCGTCGCCGTGGCCTGGTAGCCCTGCTTGCTGCTGCTCAGGCTCATCGCGATGTTGGCCACATACACGTAGCTGTTGTTCTGGACCACGACCGTCACCGTGTCCGCCACGGAGGAAAGGCCGTCATTGTCCACCACCACCAGCGAGGCCGTGTAGGTGCCCGGCGTGGTGTACGTGTACACCGGATTCGCCGCCGTGGAGGTGGCACCGTTGCCAAAGTCCCAGCTGTAAGCCGCGATGCTGCCATCCGGATCATAGCTGCCATTGCTGGAGAAGCTCACCGCCAGTGGCGCCGTGCCGGAGAGCGGGGCCGAATTGTCTGCCACCGCGATCGGGGCCATGCCGCTCACCGGCACGATGCTGCCCGTGAGGTCATACTGTCCCAGGCTGCCGTAGTCATTGTAGGCCGTCAGCGCATCCCCCGTGCCGATGCCATCCACCGCCAGATAATAGGTGCCTTGTGGCAGCGTCGTGGTCAGCGTCGCACCCAGGGTGGTCGGGTTCACAAAGGTCACCAGGCTGCCCAGGCCATCATAGAGGGCCAGCTGGATGTCCAGGTTGGGCGAAGGCACCGCCGGGGTGGCCGTGAAGCTCACCGCGCCTGCGCCGGTGGTGAAGGCAAAGAGATCCGCGTCCGCGCGGCGCTCGATGATGCCGCCTGTGCTGATGCTCGTGCCGGTCAAAGGGGTCGCTGAGGTGATCAGGTCGCCATGCTGGTCAGCGCGGTAGCCCACCACGCCGGCGATGATCGCCGTATCGTCCTGAAGCTGGTTCGCAAAGGGGTACTCACCCTTGCTCCACTGCGTCACTTCCTTGTAATAGCCCACGCCCATGATCGGGGCCCAGTTCGCATGGCCCTGGTAGTAGCCCACCGCCGCGATGCCATCATGCGCCACCTGCCCGTCGTGGCTCAGGTTGAAGGTGTGGCCCGCCTCATGGCTCGCCGCCTCCGCCGTGTACTTCGCATTGCCGCTGCCCAGCTGCGCCGTGAAGACAAAGCAGGGCGTGTCCGTGTTCCAGGAGAACGAATTCAGGTAGGCCACGCCGCCCGCCCCGGCTCCATACCAGTCGTAGCTGCTGCCGCCGATGCACACGCGCACCCCAAACTGCGTGTCCGAGGTCGTGCTTTTGCGCAGCGCCTCCAGTCCGGGGTCCTCCGTCGTCACATCCACATCAAACGGGGCAAAGTCCTCCGCCACCCGCTGCCAGATCGAGACGATGTTCTGCAGCTCCGTCGTGCTGAAGGCCGTCGTCACCGTGCCGTCGGTGCTGTAGGGCGGGGTCACGATGTCCGCACCGCTGGCGAAGTTCGTGTTCCAGATCGTGCCCGTGGTCGTGTGGCCGTCAAAGTCCAGGTAGATCACCTTGCTCGCGCCCGGCTTGCTGTGCAGCAGCAGCGCCTGGGAGATGTCCGGCGTCGTCGTGGCGGAAGAAGCCACCTCCGCCGTGCTCGCGGCCATCATGTTCTGCAGCGGCAGCAGCCCTTCGCAGACGAAGTGCAGGCGGCCCTGCTTGTCCATGCGCAGCGTCCGGTCCTGCTGGCACAGCTCGCGCAGCTCGCTCTCGCTGCGGTCATACCATCGGGCCACCTCCGGCAGGCGGCTGCCCAGCGCTCCCAGGATCTCCTGGCCGCGCGCCACGCGGTTGAAGGACTGCTGCGGGAAGGGCTCCCCGCGTGGATTGTTCTGCGCAAAAGCGCCGCTGAGCGACGCCACGAAGGCCAGAGCGGCCACGACACTGCGGGTTGGGGATGTAGGGTTCACGGATTTAAAAACGGAACTCTAGAAATTATAGATTTCCGCTTTCCACGTCAATGCTCATTCCTGGTTAACCCACGCACCCTAATGTCCTCAGTTTCAGACGCCGAGGTTCAGGTGTCAGGTTCCGGCTGGGCGGACTCCGGCCTGAAATTTCCCCGTTCGGATCTCCAAGCACCAATCTCCGATCCCAGCCCCCCATTTCCGACCACCGACCACAAATCTGAAATCTCCGATCTAAGATCCTCCCTGTGAGATTCCAGAGGCAAGCTTCCCGGCTCCCGCTCGGCCATTGCCGATCACAAATCTGAAATCCTCGATCTCAGACAGCCATTGCTGACCTCAAATCTGAAATCCTAGATCTGAAATCCCCACCGCCTCTCCTTAGGCAACCTGCGCCGATCCACTTCCCAACTTCGCGTGCCGATGGGTCAGCGCCGATTTTCCACGAAAATCCTCCGTTTGCCCGTGGGCAGCCGCCTCCGACCCAAAAACCAACGCCGACGACGTATGGGCAAACACCGATCACCTATGGGTAAGCGGTGTTTGGATAAAGGAAAACGGCGTTTGAATATGGGCAAACATCGTTTGCCCATACTCCGGCCATGAATTTCCATGAAAAAAGAGAAAAACTGAACAAAATCCGAGGAAAAGGCAGGAAAAGCACGCTTTTTGACCTAAAGCCTCATTTTGAGATCGACTTAGAAAAACCAATCCCTCACCATCAGCGGCCTCAACCCCTGAATCGTCTATGCCCCAATTCGATGATCCACTAGTCACATGGGATGATCCACTGGTGAAATACGACGATCCCAGGACCTATCAGGAAATCCTCAACGCCCAACCTCAGCACACCATGTTTGAAGTCGTCCTTGATATTAAAGGCCTCTCCGTGCCGGATTTGATCTCCCGCATCGAGTCCATCGTCGCCGCCACCACGGGCAAGCCCGCCTTTGCCACCCTGGCAGCCCAGCTGACCTCCCTCACCGGCAAGGTGGACACCCTGCGCAGCCGCCAGAATGTGCTGCGGGATGCGGAAAACGCCGTGACCCTGGCCACCGACGCCCGCGATGCCGCCAAAAAGGCCGCCACGGATGAGCTCATGGAGCTGGCCACCGAGATCGGCAAGCTGGCCCCCACCGAGGCCGACGTGGAATCCACCCTCCTGCGCGTGAAGGACAAGCCCGTGCCCAAGGAAGCTCCCAGCACGCCCACCGGCCTCGAACTCAAGATGGGCGACAACGACGGCGAGCTCTCCGGCCAGTGCGAAGGCCAGCCCGGCATCGCCGACTACTACGAAATCCAGTTCACCACCAGCGACCCCCTCAGCGCCGCCCCCACCTGGCACTTCGCCGACACCAGCAAGAAAAGCCGCTTCGAACTCACCGGCCTGCCCAGCGGCCAGAAAATCTGGGTCCGCCTCCGCGCCTGCAACGCCCGCGGCAAAAGCAGCTGGTCCGACCCCGCCTGCAAACGGGTGCCGTGAATATAAACTGTAAGTTATACCTTCTTTAACTCGATTAAATAGCCTAACTAAAAAATTAATTGTATGGCAAAAAAAGAATCATCGAACAATAATTCTAACAGACCTCGGTATTCACGTGCTGAGGTTTATCACAAGTTGAAAACCGAGGTTTATCCTCCTTGCGCCAAGTCACCATCAGCAATCAGGATGGATGATGATCTGGAAAGTGATCTAGGGTATGTGAATGGTTCCAAGGCATTGCTTGCTCCCAAGACCAACACGGCGTTTCAACTCACCGCACCAAACTGGTTGTTGAGCCATGACTTTGATGAAATCTCCATCGTAAGGGAACACTTTCAGAAAACCTGCGACAAGTTGAATGCAAACGGACGACTTACATCATGAAAGAATTAGTCATAACCACACTAGTCTGCGCGGTTGCCATCCAAACAAGTTACGCAGCAAAGCCACCACCTGTGGCCACAGACTTTGATTCAAATAAGGATGGGAAGATGCAACCTATCGAGTTTGCGACGTGGCAATACTACCTTCGTGCGCCTGCCCCTTTGGATATTGACACCAATAAAGATCGAAAGGTCGATGATGACGAGCTTCTTGCTTGGGCTAAAGATTGGATGCTTGATTATGATGCTTTAGTCTCTTTGGGCGAGGTCACACCGCAAAGAGTTTCCCATATTCAACCTGATGCCCCTCCAAAGCCATGGAGCATTGAGCCTTTTCGCCTGAGAAAAGATCCAGAGGCGCTGGCAAAAAAATTGAAAGACGCTGAACCCGCCACCGCTGGTTATTACCGGAACGGCCTGACCAGTGAAGACACATGGACAGTTGAAGGTACACTCGGAGCACTTATTCCACTTTATGAAGCACCCACGTCTTCCTTGTCAGGATACAATTTGCAGGATGTTTCTCTCGTGCCTTCCGTTTCCTTAAACAGGATCACCGGAACCGGAGACGGAAGCCTATCAGAAGTGGATGCATTGGCTTACAGAGCAGGCATCTCAGCAGTTATTCAAGGTACTCAAGATACATTCTTTGATCTCCATCGATTTATGATTAATTATCGCTATGTAGGCAGCCTTGAGGGAGGTGATTTCAAGTCAGGAGGAGAACTAGATTGGGAGCCAATGAGAAATAGGCAAAAGTCGTTTTTCAACTTTAATGGGCCGTTTCAACCACTCCTCTTCAATGCAGATACTGAAGGCAAAGGAATCCATTACCGCACAGTTCTGGCAGGACGTATCGAGGCAGGTGAATCTGACACGGGTGAGACCTTTGCTAAGGCGGGTGGCCGATTTGGTTTGCAGGCCTATCACACAGCGCTTCCACGCCTGATTGCCTTCGCAAATTATACTTACTTGTGGGAGATGGCGGACGGACAGCGTGACTTTGATTATCTGGAAACAGGCATCAGATGGCAGCTTGATGATCTCAAACAAATATTCATTGAGGGAAAATACCGTTATGGACAAGTGCCAGCTAAATACACGGATTTAGATCTCATACAGTTGTCTCTTGCTGTGAGGTTCTAAGGTCTGAGATTTTATCTTTCGTTGTCTTTTTTTAAGAACCTCCATAGTCAGTGTTTGTTAGCAAACACGAATGAGTTGGCAATGAGTGTGGCTATAGTTTAGCCCCATATTGTTGTTCAGCCATATCCACTTCTAGAGCGTTGAATTAATTCCATGACGGACACGAAGGTTATTCATCCGCCCTCAGCGAATCATCACCTGGGAGCAGTGGCAGGTTGGCCGGGCGGACAGGCGCAGGGTCGTCAATCTCGTCGCTCCGTCGGTGATCCGTTACAAGAGCGAGGGCGATGGCTACGTGCGCGAGACCTACGGAGGAGAGCGCGGTCCTCCCTTTAACAAGCCTTTCGATCCCTCGGCGGATGAGAAGCGGTGAGGCCGCGCCTCACGGCACGCGCTTGAACTTCTTGAAGTTAGGCTTCCGTTTTTCGACGAAGGCGGTTTTGCCTTCTTTGGCCTCTTCGCTCATGTAGTAGAGCAGGGTGGCGTTGCCGGCGAGGTCGAGGAGACCCATCTGGCCGTCGCAGTCGGCGTTCAGGGAGGCTTTGAGGCAGCGGAGGGCCAGCGGGCTGTGCTGGAGCATTTCGCGGCACCATTTGAGGGTTTCCTCCTCCAGCTTTTCCAGCGGGACGACGGTGTTCACGAGGCCCATGTCGAGCGCTTCCTGGGCGTTGTATTGGCGGCAGAGGTACCAGATCTCGCGGGCTTTCTTTTGGCCGACGATGCGGGCGAGGTAGCTGCTGCCGAGGCCGCCATCGAAGCTGCCGACCTTGGGGCCGGTCTGGCCGAAGCGGGCGTTGTCGGCGGCGATGGTGAGATCGCAGACGACATGGAGGACGTGACCGCCGCCGATGGCGTAGCCTGCGACCATGGCGACGACGGGCTTGGGCAGGGTGCGGATCTTGCGCTGGACGTCGAGGATGTTCAGGCGGGGGACGCCGTCGTCCCCGATATAGCCGGCATCGCCGCGCACTTTTTGATCGCCGCCGGAGCAGAAGGCGAGGGGCCCCTCGCCGCAGAGGATGATGACGCCGACGTCGGGATCTTCATGCAGGATTTCGAGGGCGATGAGCATCTCCTTCACCGTCTGGGGCCGGAAGGCGTTGCGCACTTCTGGCCGGTTGATGGTGAGCTTGCCGATGCCGTCTTCGGTTTTCTCGAGCTTGATGTCCTTGAAGGTCTTGATCGTGGTCCACATGGTCGCTGCGCTCCGAGTTGAGGTTCGCGGGGTGAGCTTTTAGAGGGGCTTACGCCTGAAAGCTGGTGTAGCGCTGCAATTCTGCGAGGCGGCTGGCGACATCGGCCTGGGTGACCTTCTGCAGCTTGTGGGTGCTGAAGGCTTCGCAGGTGTAGCTGGCGGTGACGCTGCCGT
>CALDGV010000219.1 GCA_937941745.1 uncultured Prosthecobacter sp.
GCCCCTTGTCACGGCGTTTGATCTCCGTGGCGCTCACTTCGACCGGCGTGGTGTCATCCATGCCTGCACCCCACTGGGCGACATCCACGAAATGTGCACCCCAGTCGGTGATGTAGCCGGGGGCGTATTCGTCGATCCAGCGGAAGTTGAAATGGCAGCGGGCCGCCGTGTAGGGGCGCTCCGGCGTGCTGCCCATCCACATGGCGTAATCAAGGTGCGCGGGCACGGGCTCAGGACCTTCCAGACCTGTGAAACCGCCGCGGATGGCAAAGGTGCCGGGCACGCCGACCTCGATCTCCTTGAGTTCACCGATGTAGCCGTTGCGGACGAGTTCGCAGGCCATGCGCACCTTCAGCCCGGAGCGCCGCCAGGTGCCGCATTGCAGCACGCGCTGGTGCTGCTTCACCGCCTCGCAGATGGCCCGGCCTTCGCCGATGCTCGCGCCGAGCGGCTTTTCCGAATACATGTCCTTGCCCGCCTTGGCTGCCGCCACGGCGATGTGGGCGTGCCAGTGGTCCGGAGTGGCGTTCATGATGGCGTCCACGTCACTGCGGGCCAGCACTTCACGGAAGTCATTGTAGCAGTCCGCCTTGGTCAGCTTCGCCAGCTCCATGGCGCGGTCGCGATGCTGGCCGTCCACATCGCAGATGGCCACGACCTGCACACGCTCATCCGCCAGGAAGGCGCGCAGGTTGCTCGTGCCCTGGCCGCCGACGCCGATGCAGGCCAGGCGGATCTTGCCATTGGGTGAAACCGCTCCTGCACGGCCGAGCGTGGCGGCGGGAAGGATCAGAGGTGCGGCGGACTGGAGAAACTGGCGGCGTGAAAGGTTCATCCAGACGAAAACGGGCGTGACAGCGCGGGCTGCTGATTCTTGAAGGTTGGAGTTCCGTCAGTTTGTGACTTCTTGCATCGTTCCCGTGTCGTGATGAAGCCCCTCCACCTCGTTCTCTCGCTGTCCTTGCTGGGTGCCTCCCAGGCCGCCATCCCGGCCATCCAGCCGTTTTTGGAAAAGCACTGCCTGGACTGCCATGACGCGGAGATGGAAAAGGGCGGCCTGGACCTCGCCGCCGTCTCCACCGATGGCACGGACGCCGCCGCGCTGAAGAAATGGGTACGCATTTTTGACCGCGTGGCCGCCGGTGAGATGCCGCCGCCTAAAAAGAAGCAGCAGCCCTCCCCGGATGAGGTGCAGGATTTCATGGCCGTGCTGGGCGGAGACCTTGTCGCCAAGTCCAAGGCGCAGCAAGGCACCGTGCTGCGTCGTCTGAACCGCCGGGAGTATCAAAACACCCTCAACGACCTCCTCGGCGTGCAGGTGAATGTCATCGACCTGCTGCCCGAAGACGGTCGCGCGCAGGGCTTCGACAACATTGGCGAGGCCCTCTCCATCTCCGGCATCCAGATGCAGCGCTACATGGAGGCGGCGGAGACCGCGATCCATGCCGCGCTCTCCCAGGAGGAACGCCCTGCTTCAGAAAGGATGAGCGCCGGGCTGGAAAGCGAGCGGAACAAGGAGTACATCGGCAAGCACTGGCTGAAGCGTCCAGACGGCTCCGTGGTGGTCTTCAACAATGGCGGCTTCCCCAGCACCGTGATCCCCAACCTGCGGACGAAGGTCGCGGGCACCTACCGGGTGCGGGTCACCGGCTACGGCTGGCAGATCGAGGAGCCGCCGGTCTTTGCGCTCATCACCGGCAGCTTCAACTTCCGCAATGCGGACAACGTCACGCACAGCTTTCATGAGCTGCCCATCGGCCAGCCCGGCACCGTGGAAGTCATGCTGCACCTCGATGCCAACAAGGGCATCTGGATCAGCCCGCAGGGCCTGAACGGGCCAGATGGTCATTCGCCCATCAAGGATGGCCCGGACAAGTATCCCGGCGAAGGTCTCGCGATCCTGAAGGTCGAGCTCGAAGGGCCTTCCATCACCGACTGGCCGCCCCGGGGCCGGAAGCTGCTGCTGGGGGAGGCAAAGCTGCGCGAACTGCCGCCCGACAAGCCCTGGATGCGCGGCAAGGCCGGCTACAAGCCTGTCTTCACCGCCGATTCCGCTGATCCAGCCGGTGAGGCGCGCCGGCTGCTTCCCGCCTTTGTCAGCGCCGCGTTCCGCCGTCCCGCCAAAGCGGCGGAGGTGGAGCCGTTTGTGCAGCTCTTCGACAGCGAATTTGCCGAGGGAAAAGATTTCCTCGCCGCCATGCGCACCGCCGCCATCGCCGTGCTCTGTTCTCCCGAGTTTTTGTTCCTTCAGGAGCCTGCTGGCAGCCTGAACGACCTTCAGCTGGCCTCCCGCCTGAGCTACTTTCTCACGCGCAGCGCTCCGGATGCAGAACTCCTCACCGCCAGGCTCACGCAGCCGGAGGTTTTGCGCCGCCAGACCGAACGTCTGCTCCAGGCCGAGACACTTGAACGCTTCATCACAGACTTCACCGATGGCTGGCTGAACCTGCGCGAGATCGAGTTCACCACGCCGGACAAGCAGCTCTACCCCGAATACGACGAACTGCTGCTCGACAGCATGCTGCGCGAGACGCGGGGCTTCATCACGCATCTCATCCGGGACAATCTGGGCCTCGCCAACCTCATCCACAGTGACTTTGCCATGCTCAATGCCCGTCTGGCCCGCCATTATGGCATTCCCGGAGTGCGAGGGCTCCACCTGCAGAAGGTGACGCTGCCTGCGGACAGCCATCGCGGCGGCCTTTTGACGCATGCCAGCATCTTGAAGGTGAGTGCCAACGGCACCAACACCTCCCCCGTGGTGCGCGGCGTGTGGGTGATGGACCGGCTTCTTGGCCTGGAGCCGCCTCCGCCTCCTCCCGGCGTGCCCGGTGTGGAGCCGGACATCCGCGGTGCCACCACGCTGCGTGAGCAGCTCGCCAAGCACAGTGAGATGGAGAGCTGCCAGGGCTGCCACCGGGTGATCGATCCGCCGGGCTTTGCCCTCGAAAACTACGATGTGATCGGCGGCTGGCGGGAGCGCTTCCGCAGCCTGGGTGAAGGCGATCGCGTGGACCTCAAGGTCGAGGGCCGCCGCGTGCGCTACAAGCTTGGGCCGCCGGTGGATGCCGCCGGTGAGCTGCCCGATGGGCGCAAGTTCAGCCACCTGGCCGACCTCCAGAAACTGCTTCTTTCAGACCAGGATCAAGTGGCCCGCTGTGTGATGGAAAAGCTCCTGACCTTCGCCACAGGGCGGCCGATGGGCTTTTCGGATCGTGCGGAGATCGACCGCCTAGTGGCAGCCTCCAAGGCCAGGGGTCATGCCATGCGCGACCTCATCCACGCCGTGGTGCAGAGTCCGGTTTTCCTCAGCAAATAGCCTGTCTCAGCGCCACAGCACGGCGCGGTAGCCGCCAAAGAGGGTGTTGCGCACCTCGGCATGCCATTCTGCGCCCAGGCCCAGCGCCTGGCGCAGCTCATCGCCGCGGAAGCCGGCGCGGATGCTGACCTGCATGTCGTAGCGTGTGATCGGATGCAGCTCGGCCAGCCAGGAGAAGAAGTGACCCATGAAGCTGTGAATCCGGCGCCGCTCCGGCTCGGCGGCGAGGATGAAGCGAGTCCGGGGTGAGATGCGGCTGCCCAGCTCGCGCAGCTGCTCATCGCGGAAGTGGTGCAGGATGAGGTTCGCGACGAGGATCTCGCTGTCGGGCAGAGGCTGCTTCAGAAGGTCTCCCTGTGTCCAAGCCGCCTCCGCTGGCCAGCGTGCGGGCCTGCCTGCTAGATCAAAGGCATGCAGGTCCCGGGCCTTGCAGATGCCCGCCTGATGCAGGCGCAGGGAAAGCGCGCCATCGCCCGCGCCGAGTTCGGTGATGTGCCATCCGGGCTGGTGCAGCCGGCGGAGCATGCGCTCCATCCAGCGGTGGTTGCCCATGACGGCGTTCACCAGCAGCAGGTCTTCCCGGCCGAGGATGGCGTCGGGATGATCGTCAGGGTAGGTTTCGAGAAGCTCGGGCTGGACATCGCGGAGGCGCACGCCGCCCTCTAGGCCGGAGATGCCGGCTACGGCAAGCCTGGGAATCGCGAAGCTCATGCCCAGACCTTCTCCGGCACCGCCTTGATCGTGTTGAAGGGAATCGTCTGCATGGCGAAGTAGGGTCCGATCTGTTTTGCCAGAGGTCCTTGGAAAAGGCATTCGCGCATGAAGGCATCGCGCAGCCAGCAGGCGGCGGCCCCCGTGCGCGTGCCGAGCCACATGCCGCGTGCTGCGCGGGCGATGGCGGTGTTGGAGGCCCGGTGACGGCAGCGGTCGTAGGCCTCCAAAAGCGGCAGCGGCGCCTGGCCGCGCTGCTCGATGGCGGTCAGCACCTCGGCGAGGAACTCCGCATCCGCCCAGCCGGTGTTCATGCCCTGGCCGCCGATGGGGCTCATGAGGTGGGCGGCATCCCCGCAGAGGATCACCCGCCCGTCGTGATACTGTTCCGCCTGCATCCAGCGCGGTGAGAAGGGGCTCTGGTTCAGCTGGTCTGCCACCGCCAGGTCAATGCCCGTGCGTTCACGCACCAGCTGGCTGATGAGCCCATGCTGCCCATGCGTGACCGGTTCCGGAGTCTGCACAATCCAGCGCCGCCGGCCATCAGGCAGCGGAAAGGCCTCCACGGCTCCCTCGCGCGTGAACCACAGATGCCCTTCCTCCTTCAAATCCACGTGGTCGGCGAAGTCGCCCATGAGGAAGTGGCAGCCATAGCCGCCGCCGGAGGTGCGCATTTTAAGCAGCTCGCGCACGCGGCTGCGGCTGCCATCACAGCCCACCAGCCAGCGTGCCGTGCGGCTGAAATCATTCCCACGCACGGTCACGGTCTGCGCATCCTGCTCGATGTGTGCGATCTCGATGCCGCGGATCAGCTCCACATTCGGCATCGTGGCCAGCCGCGACTCCAGCAGGCTGATCGTCTGCTGCTGCGGCAGGGAAAGGATGTAGCGGTAAGGCCCTGGAATCTCACGGAAGGAGGCGCAGCCGAGGTGGCCGCCCTGCCCATGCACCTGGCAGTCACGGATTTTCACGCCCCGGCTCACAAAAGCTTCGTCCAGGCCCAGGCGGGAGAGGATTTCGAGCGAAGGCGGCGTGATGCCGATGGCCTGGGAGTGCTGCAGAGGCTCCGTGCGCTTGTCCACGAGCAGCACACGCAGGCCTTTTTCGCCCAGAAAACAGGCCAGCAGCAGGCCCACAGGACCCGCTCCAACGATGGCGATGTCGTGATCGGTGGGCTGGGTGCTCATGGCCGTAAGAGGACGTGCTTTGGATGGGAACCAATACGGCACCCTGCGCTGGTAGCGCTCAAAAGCCGCACCATACCATTGCCGGTAGCGCTTCTCCTTCAGCAGCGGCGCCAGCACGCAGTAGGAAGTCCAGAGCGTGGCGATGACCAGATGATCCGGCGTCCACACCGGCGCAGTCCACAGGATGAGGGTGAAGGAGGCGTAGATCGGCTGGCGGCTGTGGCGGAACATGCCGGTGCGCGTGAAGGGCTGGTACACCGGCTTTTCACCACGCCAGACAGAGCGCCAGCCAAGGATGCCGATCTGGGTGTCCAGCCCGGCATCGCTCATCGACTTCGCCAGCAGGATCCAGGAGATGCCGTAAAGCAGGCTCAGCACGCCTTTGACCGCGCCATGGGGCATCCACCACACCGTGTCGCTGGAGGACCAAAGCAGGAAGGTCACCAGCAGCTGCACGGAAGCCAGGCCCGCAAAGATCGTGGTGGACAGCACCGGCCCGAGCCCCAGCGGCGCCAGACGTGCCATGAACTTCCGCCCCCGTGTGGAAAGCAGCAGGGTGTGCCCTGCCGCAAACTGCACGATGAGCAGCACATCCACGAGCGCCGCCGTGCCGCCATGAAGGTGCAGCAGGCTGAGGTGCAAGCCGTTGTACAGGCTCCAGAACATCACTGCCACGGAGGCGAGGAACAGCCCATGACTGACCAGCCCGTAAGCCAGCGCCGTGTAGCGCTGGGCGGGCGTGTAGAGCGCAGAGGTGCTCGTGTTCATGAGGCCTGGAGGGCTGCAGGACGTTCATTGACAGGCATGGCCGGGCAGCCGGTGCGCTGCATCACGGCGGTTTCCACGGTCAGGCCTGGACCAAAGGCCATCGCACACAGCGTGGCGGATTCCGTTTCGGCGCTGTCGAGCATCTCCTTGAGCACAAAGAGGATCGTGGCGCTGCTCATGTTACCGTAGTCGCGCAGGATGGTGCGGCTGGCGTCGAGGCTGTCCTCGGCGAGGTGGAGGCTTTCCTGCACCTTGTCGAGAATGGCCCTTCCGCCGGGATGCACGGCCCATTCGTGGACGTCATCCACGCCCAGGTCGTGGCGCTTCAGCACGCCGTTCAGCAGCTGGCGGATGTTGCCGCCGATGATGTCCGGCACATAGCTCGAGAGCACGATGTTGAAGCCTTCGTTGCCGATCTCCCAGGCCATTTCCGCCTCGCTGGAAGGCACCAGGGAGCTTTCAAAGCCATCGAGCCGGTAGGATGGGCGTCCCGCCTGAGGTTCGCGGGCGCTCACGATGGCCGCAGCGGCGCCATCGGCAAACAAAGAGTTTGCCAAAATGCTGTCCGCCTGGTCATTCACCTGCATGTGCAGGGTGCAGAGCTCTAGACAGATGACGAGCACGACCGCCTCCGGATTGGCCTGGCAGAACTGCGCCGCCATGCGCAGGGAGGGAAAGGCCGCATAGCAGCCCATGAAGCCGATCGTGTAGCGCTCCACATTCGGGCGCAAGCCCAGCTCCTTGATGATGTGATAGTCCGGCCCCGGATTGGCAAAGCCGGTGCAGGAGGTGAAGATGACGTGGGTGATGTCCTCACGAGTGAAGCCCTGGGCATCAGCGATGGCTCGGCGCGCCAGGTCCACGGACAGCTCCTTGGCCCAGTGCGTCCAGACGCGGTTCCGATCCTCGGTCGAAGGCGGGATCAGCGCGCCGGAGGTATCGCTGCGGTAGAGCGTGGCTTCGGTGCCGACGACGAAATCGCCGCTGACGCTGTGCCGCGTCTCGATGCCGCTGCGGTTGTAGATGGCGTGAATGAGGCGCTTGGTCTTCGGATCACGCGCCCAGTCCTTCAGGCGGTCGCGCGTGTAGCCCTGGGCATAGGTGTAGGGCGGTGTGCCGGTGGCAATGTGATGGATGTAAGCAGACATGGGATGAGAAAGAGATCAGGGTTGAGCCAAAGTAACCGAGGCGTGAACCTTCACGCCATCCCCTACGCGGATGAATAACAGCACCGAAGGGACGCTAATGCCGCTGGCCTTCATGGAGACGGGGAAGTCCAGGTCGAAGGTGACCTTGCCATCCTGACGCTGAAAATGGCTGATCGTGCCGGTGATCTGCTGCGGCTTGCCCAGCAGGGTCAGCGTCATCGGCAGCTGCGTGGGCGTCTTGAGGTCTGCGGCGACCTTGTCGGCAGTCACATCAATGGCGGCCTGAATGAGCGGATGCTCCGTCACCTTCATCGCCTTGCGCATGTTCTCATCGCGCTTGGGTTCGGCCGTGTCCATCTTTGCTGCTTCAACGATCACCTCGGCCTGCACACGCTTCGGCTTGCCCTCCGCATCCAGGGTGACCTGGGTTTGAAAAGGCTTCGCCGACACCTTGCCACCCCAGCTGTGCAGGGTGGAGGTGCCCTCAAAGGTGATGTCCGCCTTGCCGGACCAGGATTGCGTGGTGTCGGCCTGGGCCAGGGAGCCCAGCAGGCAGGTGGTCAGCAGGAAGAAGGGCTGTTTGAGCTGGCGATGATGCATCGCCAGGGCCGCCAAGGCGAGCCCGGTGAGGCAGAGCTCCCAGTTCGGCATCGGCAGGCCGAGCGCGAACAGAGGGAACAATGGCAGCGTCAGGCAGGCTGCCTGATGCGCCCGATGCTGGCCCCAGCGCCGGCGCAGGATGCGGAAGAGCAGCCAGACACTGCCCCAGGCGGAAAGCACGGTCAGAGGGTGGCTGAAGACGGGGGAGAAGAGGAAGCAGAGCAGGAGCTCGGCGGGAAGGATCAGGCTCCAGAGCCGGATCAGATCCCGGCGGGGCCATTTTTTGGCCGAAGAAGACATGGGAAGGGTAAGCAGGGCAGGACAACTATGCATGACACGAAAAAGCAGGATGAATTCAGCGGGACACCACAAGACTCCCGGCCGCTGATTCCAGGAAGTCAGCCGCAGCAGGGATGCCGCAGCGATGAGGGAGGTGTCCGGCCTCAGTTCAGGTCCACTTTCGTCCAGCGATGTCTTCGCAGCTTTCCGCACGGTTTCGATCCCTCGAAGAGATCGAGCATCAGAGGTTTGTCCTGCCACAGGACCGACCTGGGGCTGATCCTGAAAAAAGGATCCAAGGCAGAGAGAGCGCCGTCTCCCTGAGCTTCACCGCCGCGGTTTTCACGGCTTTCTTCCGAGCTTTCTCCGAGGTCGGCACGATCATGAATCTGGTCACGTTCGGCGTGAATGATGCCCAATCCCAGAGTCACCGCCTCGCCACTGGTGGCGAGGATGGTGAGCATCAGAAGGAGGAGGCGTGTCAGGTTCACGGGATGAATCGGGCGCAATGAGCGGCTCGTCTGTGACAGGCCTCTGTTCAGGCTGCTCAAAGGTTTTTGCGCCCTAGGTGAGATGTTATTGAGACGCGTTTGCCCGAAGGCTGAAAGGGCCATCGGCAGGCTCTCCAATGGATGTGGTCTCTGTGCTGGAGCCGGATGATTTTCACCCCCTTGGATAAACACGCACTTAAAGTTAGGCGATCGTTCTTGCATTCTCATCAGGATGGCTGGCACGACCTCTGCTGTTACTGCATCTGCCGGGGTTTTTGGCAGCGAGGAGCTGGCTTCAAGAATTCGCCTCCGTTTGAAAAATGCACCTAG
Source organism: uncultured Prosthecobacter sp. (assembly GCA_937941745.1). Lineage (GTDB taxonomy): Bacteria > Verrucomicrobiota > Verrucomicrobiia > Verrucomicrobiales > Verrucomicrobiaceae > Prosthecobacter. Next base: position 8,834 of record CALDGV010000219.1, read on the forward strand.
TCAGAAGTCTCTAACTCTGGTAGCTGCATTAAATCCGGGTTAAGAGCCCGGTTTTCTATTTATGCTCATTCGCCAATCCCGCGCCCGCGCCAATGCTTTGGCGATTATCGTTCTAGCTGCCACACCCGGCCTGCTGCTGGCAGGAAACAAAGCGCCCTCGGGCACCAACAAGTCCCTAAATGTTGTTGAGGACACCTCTGTCATGGTGACCACG
>CALDGV010000220.1 GCA_937941745.1 uncultured Prosthecobacter sp.
CCATTATTTCTTCTCCAGCACCATCAGAAACTGACCGGCCTGCGGATTGGTTTGCAGCTTGCTGGGGCGGCTGGAGTTGGGGTTGTCGTTCGCCGAGCACCACTTCAGCGTTTTGCCGTCGAGATCGAAGATGCCTTCGTATTTTTTGCCGGAGAACTGGCCTTCCGTGCCAGTGGCGTCGATGCGCTTGCCTGAGATCTTGTAGGTGCCCGCGCCCATCGCGCGATTCCCCTGTGGGTTCGAGGCGGTGATCTTATCCTCGGTGATCTCCAGGCGGATGTCGCCATGCTTCGAACCATCGCCGTCGGCCATGTAGCCGTCCCAGGTGCCGAGCAGTTGTTTCTTCACGTCGTCCTTCGACACGGTTTTCTCGTCGGACTTTGCCGCAGTGGCGGGGGCTGCCGCAGTTTGTTCTTTGACGAAGGTTTGATCCGCCTCGCTCAGGCGTGCGAGCGGAAGCTGGGTGGTGGAGCCGTTTGCGAGGCGCACCACCACAGAAGTGTCCTGCACTTTGACGAAGTCACCTTCCAGAGTGCGGCCGGACTGGGCCTCGGTCCAGGTGCGGGCTTGAAGGGCGGAGAGGGTGCAGAGAGCGAGACAGGTGTGGAGAAGATGCGTTTTCATGGCGGTGCGGGAAGATGCTCCAACACCCCGTTCAAGAAAATGAAAAGCACTTCATCCCCAACTCAGGCTGCCAAGGGCATGCCGTAGGGCAGCTCGTCGGGAAGCGGAGCGAACTCGCGGATTTTCTTCCAAAGACCGGAGTAGTCCTTGTTCACGTCGCCGGAAAGGCAGTCGGTGATCTCATCGCCTGCGTCGGGATACTTCATCACCACATCTTTGAACGAGAAATTAGGGTCGTAGAAGGCATAGACGAGCTTGCGCATGTTATCGATGCCCTGGCGCATGAGGCGCGAGTATTCGTCAAAGCGCTGGGGTGACACATCATTCGCCACCAGGGCCTCATGCACGGCGTCACCGGCCAGCACGCCGCTTTTCAGCGCCAGCATGACGCCGCTACTGAACACCGGATCGAGGAAGGCATACGCATCGCCGACGAGCAGCAGCCCAGGTGACGCGCCGTACTTGGAATGCCGCGAATACTCGCTGGTGATCCAGTATTCGCCGGTGCAGGTGCCCTGGGAGAGATGCTCCTTGATCCATTGGTTCTCGCCGATTTCGCGCTGGAACATCGTCTCCGGATCGCGCACGCCGTCGCGGCTCAGGTACTTCCCCTCGGCCACGACGCCGACGCTGACCATGTCATCGTGCTGTGGGATGTGCCAGAACCAGCCTTTGTCCGGCACGAAGGCGATCGTCGTCGCGCCTTCGTCGATGCCGGATTCGCGCTTGGAGCCTTTGTAGTAGGTCCACACGGCCACTTTGTTGAGATACGGGTCGCCCACGCGCCAGCCCTCGCGAACGGAGGCGAAAGCTTCCTTGCCGGAGGCATCGATGACAAGCTTCGCCAGCAAGTGCTCCTTTGAGCCGTCCTTGGATTGCACCTCGACGCCAATGACCCGGCCGCTGTCGTTTTTGAGCAACTTCGTCACGGTTGTCTCTTCGCGTACTTCGGCGCCTTTGCCGCGCGCATGGTCCATGAGCATCTGATCAAACTCCGAGCGCAGCACCTGCCAGGTCTGTGCCACGGTCTCCCGGTCATAGCGGTTGTAAAAATAGAACGGCTGCGAGCGACGCCCGTCAGGCTGCACGAAGCTGACGCTGTATTTTTTGGTGAAGTGCGATTTCTTCATCGTGGGGATCAGGCCCAGCCGCTCCAGCGGCCCAAAAGTGAAGGGAATCAACGACTCACCGACGTGATAGCGTGGAAACTTCTCCCGCTCGATGACCAAAACTTTGTGGCCGTGTTCCGCCAGAATGGCCGCCGTGCTGGTGCCGGCAGGGCCGCCGCCGATGATGAGGACGTCGTGATCGTGATTCATGCTGGTTGGTATTACGTTGGTTGGCGCACAAAAGTCACTTCGGATCGCCTGCGCCGCCACCATGCACGTCCATGCCCATGATGGCAAAGATTCGGTCGCGCGCGGCGAGGTAGCCGGGGGAGTCGAGATCGCGCGGACGCGGCAGAT
>CALDGV010000221.1 GCA_937941745.1 uncultured Prosthecobacter sp.
CGATGCGTTCCTTGATCTCGTTGGTGACGTGCGGAATGACCTGGACGGTGCGGCCCTTGTATTTGCCGGCGCGTTCCTTCTCCAGGACGCTCATGTACACCTGACCGGAGGTGAGGTTGTTGAGCTTGGAGAGGTTGGTGTGGGTGAAGCGCTCGTAATGGCCGAGGTCGAGATCAGTCTCAGCGCCGTCATCAAGCACATAGACTTCGCCGTGCTCGTAGGGGTTCATGGTGCCCGGATCGATGTTCAGATACGGGTCGAACTTCTGCATGATGACCTTAAGGCCGCGGAGTTCGAGCAAGGTGGCGAGGGAGGAGGCTGCGAGGCCTTTGCCAAGAGAGCTGACGACGCCGCCGGTGACGAAGATGTATTTCATGATGGTTTTCGGTTCGCGGTTCTGCGCTCGCGGTTCAAGCACTTTGTGATTTCAGATGCGCTTCGATGGCATCAGCCTGCTCCCGGGTGTCCACCCCCGGAGAAAGGTCGTTGGTGAGCACGACACGCAGCCGCGTGCCGTTTTCCAGGGCCCGGAGCTGCTCCAGGGATTCCGTCTGCTCAAGCCGGGAGGGCGGCCAGGAGACGAACTGGAAGAGAAAGTCACGCTGAAAGCCATAGATGCCCAGGTGGCGGTAGTGCCGGGTGTGGGCAGCAGGGTTGCGAACGAATGGCAGCGGCGAGCGCGAGAAGTAGAGGGAGTCGCCGTTCACATCGAAGACGACTTTGACGACATTGGGGTCCGCCACTTGGGCTTCCTCCAAGATGGGAGCCGCAGCCGTGATCATGCGGATGCTGGCATCGGCCTGGAGGGCGCGTGCGAGGTCGTCGATCAAAGCCGGAGAGATGAGAGGCTCGTCGCCCTGCACGTTGATGATGGTGTCGTGATCCGGAAAGGTCTGTGCAGCCTCGGCAATGCGATCGGTGCCGCTGGGATGATCCGGGGAGGTGAAGACCGCCTTGGCCCCGAAGGAAGCCGCTGCCTCGACAATGCGCTGGTCGTCCGTGGCAATGACGATGTCATCCACGGCCCGACAGCTCTGACAACGCTCCCAGACATGCTGGACGAGCGGCTTGCCGGCAATGAGATGCAGAGGTTTCCCGGGGAACCGGGTGGATCCCCAGCGGGCGGGGATGGCGACAAGGGTGCGTGGTTTCGCTGAAGAGGCCAAGGCAGGACGAGCGGGTTCGTCTGAAATGGCGCGGTGCACTGGAGGGCGCAAGGGAGGAGTTCGGCGTTTTCCGCCGCTGGGTCACCAAGTGCCGCCGATGTCTGGGGCGGAGGAGACCTCACGGAGGTAACGGTAGCCTTGCACGAGGTCGGCATCATGAGGAGGCAGCAGGGGAATGATCTCACGGCTGTATTCCCCGCCTTCCACATCCTCCAGATGATCCAGCTTGGCCAGGCAGGCGGCATCCACCTCCCAGATCTCCCCCTGGATGCTGATGCCCGAATGTGCATCCGTCACCATGCCGGGATAGCCGCCGAGATCATGAAGCCGGTAGTGCGGCAGCGTGGCCGCCGTGGCGATGAAGCGCTGGCCCTGGAGATAGCCATGGTTGGAATGCCCCCGTTTCAGCGTGCCATAGACGAAGATTCGCATGAGAAAGTTGATTCCCCAGACCGGCAGGGTGGTCAAATTAGACGAAGTGGGGAGGATGCAGGTTTGGGCCTTCTCACCACGTGTTTCCCATGCTATCCCCTGCCCTGTCCATGTCCGGCATCATTGTCTCCAACCTCCGCTTTGCCTACCCCGGCAGCCCGTTCCGGCTGCAGGTGGAAAGCCTGGAGGTCGCCGCCGGAGACGCGATGGCCCTGCTTGGTCCGAGCGGCGCCGGCAAGACGACGCTGCTGCGCCTGATGGCAGGCCTGCTGGCCCCGGAGGCTGGTGAGGTGAGCCTGGGAGACACCCGGCTGCCTGGTCTTTCCGAGTCGCAGCGCCGCGCCTTCCGCCTGAGCCAGATCGGCCTTGTTTTTCAGGACTTTGCCCTGCTCGACTACCTGACGGTGGAGGAAAACATCCTGCTGCCCCAGCGCTTCCAGACAGCTTCGGATCGCAGAACTTCCGCCACCGAGCTGGCAGAGCGCCTGGAGATCGCCCCACACTGGAAAAAACTGGCGGGCCAGCTTTCACAGGGGGAGCGGCAGCGCGTGGCGATCGCCCGCGCGCTGGCCCATGAGCCGAAATTCATCTTTGCTGATGAACCGACGGCCTCCCTGGATGCCGCCCGGCGCGGTGTGGTGATGGACCTGCTACTGGACTACACGCAGAGCCAGGGAGCCAGCCTTGTGATGGTGACACATGACACGGAACTGATGCCGCGATTTCCCAACCAGGCCCGGGTGGAGGACTTCACCGCATGATGGGGCCCAGCCTCCAGCTCGCCTGGCGCTACGTGGCACGGCACCGGCTTCAAACCGGGCTGCTGGCCGGGGCGCTGGCCCTGGTCATTGCCCTGCCACTCTGCCTGCGGGTGCTGGTGCAGGCCACCGAGGCCGCCATGCAGGACCGGGCGCTCTCCACCCCCCAGATTCTCGGCGCCCGTGGCAGCGCGCTGGACCTCATGCTTACCGCGCTCTATTTCAAACGACAGCCGCTGCCTGCGATCGAGATGAAGCACCTGGACGAGGTGCGCGCCACGCGGCTGGGCACAGCCATCCCCCTGGACATCCGCTTTCAGGCGCAGGGAGCACCCATCGTAGGCACGGAGATCGAGTACTTTGCCTTCCGGTGCCTGAGGCTGGCCCAGGGCAGGATGATGACCCGTCTGGGGGACTGCGTGATCGGCGCCGGGCTGGCATCCGAGCGCGGCCTGAAGCCCGGCGATGCCCTTTTTTCCACTCAAGAGCAGGTCTTTGACATGGCCGGGGTGTATCCCCTCAAGATGCGCATCACCGGCGTGCTCGCCACCCAAGGCACACCCGATGACGATGCCGTCTTTGTGGACCTGAAGACAGTCTGGCTGATCGCAGGACTGGCGCACGGCCATGACGATGTGGCCGCCACGAAGGACGCTGTGCTCAAGCAGGAGAACAACAACACGGTGGCCAATGCCAGCGTGCGCATGTACAACGAGATCACCGACCGCAACCTCGACAGCTTTCATTTTCACGGCGACACGGGAGCCTACCCGCTGAGCGCCATCCTGATTCAACCTCAGGATGCCAAGGCTGAGGCGCTGCTGGCCGGACGCTACCTCAAGGACAGCCTGCCCGTGCAGTTGATCCGGCCACGGGAGGAGTTTGAGGCCCTGATGAGCACGCTTTTTCAGATGCAGAACCTCGCACTGGCCGTGCTCGCGCTCACGCTCAGTGCAGCACTGGTCATCACCACCCTGGTGTTCGCCCTCAGCTTTCGCCTGCGTGCCCGGGAGTTTGCCACACTCGCCGATCTGGGCATTTCACCGGGAGCCCTGGCCCTGACGAGGGTCTTTGAAGTGGGCATCGTCGGAGGAGCAGGGATTCTGATCGCCCTCACCCTGACCTTCGTGATGCAGGCGAATGCCCAGGCCTGGGTGCGGCTGCTGCTGGCCTGAGCGGGCCAGGAGGCGGGATGCGAGGCCTGAAGCACAAACCCGCCTGCTGGCATCGTTATGGATGGCCCCGATCCATGCTGCGCCTCTCCTGCTTTCTTCTGCTGCCCTCCCTGCTCCATGCCGCATCGCTACAGGAAACCTGGGAGACCGGCTATGAAAAGACCGACGCCACCGGGCCACAGGTGCTGGGCTACTGGAAGTTCGATGGTGAGGCAGCGCTGAAAGACAGCTCGGGCAAGGGGCATGACCTGACCCTGGCTGGAGCCCGTAGTGGTGGGGGAGGCCGCTTTGGCGAAGGCCTGGAATCCTTCCCCGGCTTTCCGGTGGAGGACAAACGCCACGCAGCCATGACAGGCATGAAGACCGCGCTTTCCCCCAAGGGTGCCTTTACCCTGGAGATGTGGCTCAAGCCGAAGGCGGACTGGGCCGCCACACAGCGTGCCTACCTGCTCGACAAAAAATACGTCGATCATACCGACTATGCCTGGCAGGTCACGGAAGCAGACAAGGGCGGATCACGCCGGTTTTTTGTCACGCTCGGCTTCGGTGCAGAGTCGAAGGCCATCTATTCTGAGCCCGTGAAGCTGGGCACGGAGTGGCAGCACCTGGCTTTTGTGTATGACGGAGCCGGTGAAGGCAGCTTTTTCCGCAATGGCTCCCGTCTCGGCGGCATGAAGCTGGAAGGCTATGGTCCCATCCGGCCCGGCACCAAGGCGCTGAGCATCGGTGACCGCCTGGGCAGCAACTACGGGGGCTTTCCCGGATTCATCGACGAAGTCCGGATCAGCGAAGGGGCCCTGAAGTTTGAGCGTGCCAGCCTCAGCATCGTGGCAACGCGCTCCGTCTGGCGGCGCATGGAAGCCAACGTGAAGCCGGTGGACATCTTGTGCACCAACCTGCGCCGGGAACCCCTGAAGGCGGCGAAACTCAAGCTCAGCTTTGGCGGCAAGGAAGAGGAATTCATCCTGCCCGACCTGAAACCTGGAGGCGAACACACCGCACGCCTGACGCCAGACACGAAGCTCAAGGCGGGCCGCTACACCCTGAAGGCCCGTTTTGAAGCAGGTGAATATAGCAATGAGCAGTCCGCGGTCTTTGAGATCGTGCCAAGGCTGACACCGCGACTGCCCGTGGTCATGTGGGGTGCGGGCGGCGAGGAGATCGCCCGGCTGAAGGACATCGGCTTCA
>CALDGV010000222.1 GCA_937941745.1 uncultured Prosthecobacter sp.
GACTGCAGCGTGATGCCTCGGGATCGCACGGCCTCCAGTTCGCTGCGCACGAGGAAGTGCACCTCCTGCCCGGAGAGGGCAAGCCGGGCTCCGTAAAAGAGCCCGATCGCGCCCGCACCCAAAATTGCGATACGCTCAGCCATGCGGGTCGGATCGGGGCGGCGGGACGGGAGGTCCGGCCGGGCGCTTACTGCTTGATCGACTCGCGCAGCACCACCGGCTTGCTGGCCTTCGAGCGGAGCTTGAGATTGATGAACTCAACAGCACACGAGAACGCCATCGAGAAGTAGATGTAGCCCTTTGGAATGTGCTGGTGCAGACCCTCGGCCATGAGGGAGACGCCGATCAGGATGAGGAAACTCAGCGCCAGCATCTTCAAGGTCGGGTGCTTGTGCACGAAGTCACTGATCGCGCCGGCGAACATCAGCATCACGCCCATGGCGATGATCACCGCGGTGATCATGATCCAGAGCTGGCTGGCCATGCCGACGGCCGTGATGACGGAGTCGAGCGAGAAGACAATGTCGAGCAGCAGGATCTGGATGATCACCGACGTGAACGAAGCCGCCGCTTTCGGCGTGCCGTGGGATTCCTCGCCCTCCAGTTTTTCGTGAATCTCAAAGGTGCTCTTGGCGATCAGGAAGAGGCCTCCGATCAGCAGGATGAGGTCACGTCCAGAAATGGAAAAATCGAATACGGTGAAAAGAGGGGTGGTGAGTTTCGCGATCCAGGCGATGCCCGCGAGCAGCAGAAGTCGCGTGACCAGCGCCAACGACAGACCGAGCTGGCGGGCCTTGGCCTGCTGCTCCTTGGGCAGCTTGCCGGCGAGGATCGAGATGAAGATGATGTTGTCGATCCCGAGCACGATCTCGAGGGCCGTGAGTGTGAGGAGCGAAATCCAGACCTGTGGGTCAGCGAGGAATTCCATGGTAAAGGGGCAACACCCAGCCAGAAGCAGCGCCGTGGGTCAATGTCCGGGACGGGGGGCGCGCAACTTACGCCGGGAGCACCCAGGCAAGCCCGAGCTTGAGCCACCACGGAATGACCACCAACCCGGCCACGGTGGTCCCGACCACCACCTGGACCGCCGTCACCGGCTGCCCTCCGTAGTGTTTGGCGATGACGAGGGACAAGATCCCCGCCGGCATCGCGGCCTCCACCACCATGACCCGTTTCAATTCGATCGGGAAGGGGAGGAATTTCGCCGCCACCAAGAAGACCAGGGGAAAGAGACACAACCGCAGCGCGCAGGCGTAGGGCGTGATTCGGGCGTCGATCAGCGCCCGTGGTCGCGAAACATATTCCCAGACCGACGCACCGATCAGCAGCAGCGCCAACGGAACCGCGCACGCCGCGCACAGGCGAACCACATCGCGGACCACTCCGGGCACATAGTCGGTGAGATGCAGGAGATTGACCGTGATGGCGATCGCCAGTGCCGCCACCGGCGGATTGAACAGTTTGCGCCAGCCTTCCTTGAGCGACAGGCCCGACAAAACGAGGATGCCGACCGTCCAGATGGCCGCCTCGCAACCCACGTTGTGCACCATCAGCACCCCGAGACTCTCTTTTCCAAAGAGATTGGTCATCAGCGGGATGGGAATGTAGCCGTAGTTGTAGATCCCCACCGCGAAGGCGAAGGTCCGCAGGCCGTGTCCGGTGGTCAGCCCGACGGCACGGCCAGCGAGAAGGGACAGGCCGATTCCGCCGGCCATGGTCACGAAGCCTACGATGGGGGCGTAAAGCAGGTTGCCCGGTTGCTGCAGGGCGGCGTTGCCGAGCACGCTGTCAAAAATCAGCGTGGGGTAGAGGAAGTTGACCACGACCTTGAGCAGGCTGGCGTCGGCTTCGGCCGTGAGCCAACCGACCCGACGCAACCCCGCGCCGACCCCAATCAGCGCGAAGACCGGCAGGATGAGCAGCAGCAGTTGCCAATAGGACGGCATAGGGCCAACGACGACAGAAGCGCGCGAGGGAGCAAACCTCGAAACTCACCCCTCCGTGAACTCACGGTCCAGGCTTGAGCGCGTCCGCGGGGGAGGGTGGCCCGGCCGCGGCGGCCCGACCGGCGAGCCAGCCGGTGGTCCAGGCCGCCTGAAAGTTGAAACCGCCCGTGATCCCGTCGATATCGAGCATCTCTCCGGCAAAAAACAGCCCGGGAACCTTGCGGCTTTCCAGGGTGCGGAAGTCGACTTCGGTCAGTTTGACGCCGCCGCAGGTGACAAACTCCTCCTTGTTGGTGCTCTTGCCCGTGACGGTAAAGGCGGCGGCCGCGACCTGACCGGCCAGCGCCTGAAGGGCATCGTTGGACGTCTGCGCCCACGGCGTGGTCGGACCAATCCCCGCCGCGGCGACCAAGCGCTCCCATAGACGGCTCGGCAGGGTGAACGGCCCGCCATTGCTGACCTGTCGCTTCGGGTGCTGGCCGCGATGGGTCGCGAGCGCGGCGCGCGCCTGGTCGCGGGAGTGGGTTGGGGAGAAGTTCACGCCGAGGGTGAACTGATAGTTGCAGGCCGCCAGCTCGCGCGCGCCCCATGCCGAGAGCTTCAGCACCGCCGGACCGCTCAATCCCCAGTGTGTAATCAGCACGGGGCCGCGTTCGCGCAGCGAGGTGCCCTGCACCGACGACGCCACGTCTTCGACCGACAGTCCGGAAAGGTCCTTCAGCCGAGGGTCGTCGATGTGAAATGTGAAAAGTGAAGGGACCGACGGTTCGAGGGCGTGACCTAAGGACTCGGCCAGCGACCGGCCCGGAGCCGTCTTTGGCCCGCCTTGGGCCAGGATCAGTCGGTCCACCCGTTCAGTGACCCCGGTTGAGAGCATCACCTCAAATCCGCTTTCCCCGTTCAGGCGTGTCACGGCCGTGACGCCACAGCGGGTTCTCACTTCGACGCCGGCCCGGGCGGCGGCGCCCTGCAGGCAATCCACGATGGTGCTGGACGTATTGGTGGTCGGAAACATGCGTCCGTCCGGTTCCGTCTTCAGCTCCACGCCCCGCTCGGCGAACCAGGCGATCGTGTCGCGGGGTCCAAAACGATGAAACGCTCCCAGCAATTCCCTCCCGCCGCGCGGGTACCGTTTGACCAGCTCGCGCGGCTCGGGACAGGCGTGGGTGACATTGCAGCGGCCGCCGCCGGAAATACGAACCTTGGCCAGTGGCTGGGCGGTGGCCTCGCACAGAATCACCCGCCCACGGCCCGTTTCGGCCGCGGCGATGGCGGAGAAGTAGCCGGCCGCTCCTCCTCCAACGACCAACACGGTGGGTGAACTCATCCGGTCAGTGAGTCAGGTGGGACGGGGGATGTCGACCCACGCGGCAGACCAACGGTGGGAGGGACCGAATCGGAGCGAGACCCCCCCAAAGAAAACCGCCGATGCGGGTCGCATCGGCGGGTGAGGATCGGACGGGAAAGAGAACGAACGCTGACGTCAGGGCTGGCTCTTGTCTTTGCCTTTTCCTTTGCCCTTGCCGCCGGCACCGGGGCCCATGGAGTCGAACTTCGCCTGTTGTTCCGGGGTCAAAACCGCGCGGATCTGCGCCGTATGCGTCTGTGTGATTTCGCGCATCTTGCCGCGCTTGTCTTCCTGGGCAATGGAGGTATCATCGCGCAGAGCGGCCCTGGCTTTTCCCTCCGCCGCGAGAATGGGTTTGATCTTGGCCACCTGGTCTTCGGTCAGAGCGAGTTCTTCCTGCAGCATCTTGAGCCGATCGGGGCGCATGCCCTTGCCTTCACCTTTGGGTTTGTCCTGCGCCTGAACGGCGGGAAGGACGACCGGTGTAATCAAGGCAAACGCGAGGAGGATGTACTTAAACGCTTTCATATCAGAGGAGTGAGTTGGGAGTGACGGCAGACGTGCCGGCAACTGAGAGATAGACGACTTGCCGCCCGCGAGGTTACATTCAATGCCTCCATGACCCTTGCTGAACTCAGTGCCATCGCCGAAGCGACGGTTGCCGCCACCCAGCGAAAACTACCTCCGACGTTGCGCAGCCTGGCCGTGGCAGTGCCGGTCATCTGCCATGATTCGCCCAGCGACGACATTCTCGGCGACGAGTTCGAGCCGGACATCCTCGGCATGTTCGTTGGTCCACCCCATGGTGAACCAACAGGAGACAGCTCGGAGCCTCCACCTCAGATCCTATTGTTTATCTGGAATTTATGGGAGTACTCGGAGGAGGATCCGGCAATCTTCCGCGATGAAGTCAAACTGACCTATCTGCACGAGTTGGGTCACTATTTTGGCTGGGACGAGGACGAGGTAGCGGCGCGGGGCCTCGATTGATCGTCTCCCCAGTGTCATCCGGCAGATGACACTGTGCCGGGCCGGCCGGCGCAAGGGCGGGTGCCGGCTTTCAGTAGCCCGCGTCGGCGACCTGGCGGCGGACTTCGGCCACTGCGCCGGCGACACCGGCGGGCATGCTCGTTGACCAGACACACTCGATGGTCAGACGCTGGCAGCGGGTGGCCTTGCGCAGCTGCCGCAAAAACGGACGAAAATCGTCTCCGTGGAACCCGGGTTCCCGCCGGTCCACGTTCTCGGCGAGGTGAGCGTGTGTAACCAACGCGGCATGACGACCGATGGGGTCGGGAGCCTCGCCATTGCGGAGCATGTGAAAGAAATCCACGAGCAGCTGCACACTGGGATGGTTGCAGCGGCGGACCGCCTCCGCACCTTCGTCGATCGTATTGACGAGGTTGCACTCCACCCGGTTGAGCGGTTCGACCACCACCTGGATACCGTGACGCTGGGCGATGGGTGCCACCACCTGCAGGGCTTCCACGTACTGTTCGAAGCCCCGGACGGCGGACCATCCCTCCGGCATCTGCCGGGCTCCGGCCGAGCCGAACACGATCGCGGCGCGTGGCGCACCCCGGTGCAAGCTCCAACCCAGACCCAGCAACGCAGCCACCTCGCAGCTGTCGTAGAGGACGACGAGCAGGCGCAGATGGTCGGCATGGATGTGTGTCGAAGTGTCGGCCAGGATCAGTGTCAGGTGCACCAGCAGCACACCCGAGACGGCGGCGAGTCCGGCGCTGAGCCACGGCGTCACCGGCTGGTCGTGCAGCGCCCCGAAGCGTTCGAGGTCGCGGCCAAACAGGCGGATGGCTTTTTCTGCCAACTCGCGGGCGTCATTCTCGAAACCGTAGCACAGCAACCCGCGAAAGGTCATGTAGTAGTTAA
>CALDGV010000223.1 GCA_937941745.1 uncultured Prosthecobacter sp.
CAATGAGTTACAGAAACAAAACATACGTCATTTTTGATGGAGATGAAGATATGTGGGCATATGCATTTATGAAAGGTTGGAAGAAGAATGAGAAAATTGACTTCAACTTCTTCGATGCGCATGACCTGAAGCCAATAACTAATCGTGCGAATGAAGATACGATAAAGCGAAGTCTTCGTGAGCGGCTAGCCAACACTAAACAGGCGATTGTATTGATTGGAGAAAAGACAAAAAACCTGTACCAATTTGTTCGTTGGGAAATTGAGATGTGTCAGAAGCTAGACATTCCGATCATAGCTGTGAACCTCAATGATAAACGCATGCAAGATCCAGAGCGATGTCCTCCCATTATTCGGGATACTTATGTGGTCCATGTGCCTTTTAGGCTAAAGATCATTCAGCACGCTCTGGATCAATTTCCAAATGAATGCGCGCGTAGAGGAGTGGGCGACGTTGGCCCTCGTTTTTATCCTGATTCTGTTTATGAAAAACTAGGGCTGAATGAATAACTTGGAATATCCTTCATTATATCAGGTCGCGGATGCCACTTCGATCAAAGCCCAAGCAGGATTTCTACTGCTCGTAAAAAGCTATTTGGTATCTTTGATTCTGGGTTCGTTGCTCAGTGTGGCCGGAATTGAATCAAGTGACTTAGCTGCGTTAGCGGCCTTTGTTTTTATTGTTTCGATAATCCTCTCTATTGTGATGTTCACACGTCGATCAGAAGATCAATGGTATCGAGCTCGAGCCATTGCTGAATCTGTAAAGACAAGCACATGGCGCTTTATGATGAAAGGAGCTCCATATCTTGATGCTCCTTCTCTCGAGCAAGTGAAGAAAGAATTTAGAAACCTATTAAGGTCTATTTTAGTTGAGCACAAAGACTTGGCTCACGAATTCGGAGGGCTCATGTCGCAGTCTGATCAAATTACACAAAAGATGTGTGAGGTTCGTCAGATGGAGTTGCGTGACAGGATCGACTTTTATAGACAATGGAGGATTGATGAGCAGCGCAAATGGTATGCGAAAAAATCATCAGATAACAAAAAAGACACCAATTTATGGTTCTTTTGCATGATCGCTTTTCAAACAATCGCTGTTTTTTTAGTGATCTTTAGAGTTGCCTACCCGCAATTTGAAATGTGGCCAACCGAAGTCTTCGTCGTAACTGCAGGTGCAGTTCTGACTTGGATGCAAGTTAAGCGGTTTCGGGAATTGGCGTCGTCATATGGGCTCGCAGCCCAGGAGATCGGGATCATTCGAGGGGAGCTTGATGAGGTTAAAACAGAATCTGAGTTTATTGAGTTTGTTAAAGACAGTGAAAATGCATTCTCACGTGAGCATACTCAATGGATTGCACGAAAGAACAATCCAGCAGGGTAGTGTTCATTCGGGGTGTAATGATTATACATTTAAAAGTTAGACTTCACTGTGGTCGCTTAGCTTTAAAGGTCACTTCACGATCTCGCCGACGAGCAGGATCGCGCCGGGGTAGAAGGCGGTGCCTTCGAAGCGTTTGGGGTTGTCGATCTTGTTGCCGTTTTTGGCGAGGATCTTGGCCTTGTCGGGCACTTCGGGGCTGATTTCGATCTTCACGGTGTGAACGACATCGGGCAGTTCGCTGCCAAGGCTCAGCGTGGCAAGGCGGTGGTAGGTGCAGTAGGCGTCGATGCGCGGGACGAGCTTCACCGGCTGGTCATCGACGGTGACGCTGACCTGGCCGCAGTCGGGGCCGATGATGTCGTAGATGGAGGCGCGGGTGCCTTTGAACTTGAAGGTGAGCACGTCGCCGGGTTGCGCGGCTTTGTGGAGGGCGCTCATGCGGTTGCTCCAGCGCTTGGCGAAGTCCGCCGGAGCCGGCTGGAAGCCACCGGAGAGCGTGGCGGCGGTGATGGGCACGAGTTTGGCCTGCTCGTAGTTCGTGGCGATGAAGGGCGCGGCCAAGGTGTGGGCGCCTTGGGCCTTCGACGCGGATTGGATCGGCTCAAGCGAGCGCACGATGGCCGCGAGGTAGAGCTCATGACCCGTCTCGACATGCGGATGCACGCTGTCCGGCGCGAAGACGAACGTGCCCTCGAACGGCTTCTTTTCCTCGTCGGTCTTCGGCAGCTTCGCCTTCCACACGAGCTTGCCTTCCTTCGCTAGTTTCGCGACCTCCATGCCCATGTGGATGGTGGGGATGCCGTAGTGATCGGCGATCTTTTCCATGGCGCTGGCGCTGCGTTGGAATTTGCCCTCAAGCATCGCGGGGGCGAGCGCCTCGGTGAGGGTGTAAACGAAGCAGATGTCGCACTCCGGCAGCGCCTTCCAGGTCTGGCGCACGATGCCCTCCATGCAGCGGTGGATCTGCTCCGGGGCCGCGCCGCCATCGTTCACGGCGAACTCGACGAAGAGGAGATCCGGCTGGTGGTCGAGCACGTCCTGCTTGAGGCGGAAGACGCCGAGGTCGGAGCCGGTGCCGCCGATGGCCGCGTTGATCTCGCTGAACTTCGCCTGCGGCCAGGTCTTCTGGAAATGCGCCAGGGTCTTGGGCCGCCAGCCCGGCTGCGCGGTGATGGAGCCGCCGAGGTAGCCGATCTTCACCGCTGCTCCGGGCGTGTTCGCCTTCGCGAGGAAATTCGGCAGTCCGGCACGCGGGCGGCACTCCTGGGCGGGGACGAGGTCATCGGCGGCGGAGGCGAGGACGGCGGTGAAGAGGGCAAGCAGGGCGAAGAGCGGCTTCATGCGCCCCTCTTTGGCCGATGGCGGGGGAAGGTTCAAGCGGTGTCGCAAGGCTGGCCGGAGCCGGGAAAGGCGGCCTGCGGCCGCAGGCGGATGAACTCCGGCTTTGCTTCCGCCGTGCCGCCGCTACTCTCGCCGCCATGCCCTGCCGATTCCTTCTTCCGCTGATCCTTCTGACCGCGCTGGTGAGCCTGCCGACGACTTCGCCTGGGGCGGTGAACCTTTCCAGCAGCCAGCTGCAGCGCGTGGGGCAGCGGATCTGGCAGAATGAATGTGCGGGAACGGTGGCCGGGCTGACGAGCTGGAACGCGGGCGAGGACTTTGCCTCCCTGGGCATCGGGCATTTCATCTGGTATCCCGAGGGGCGGCGCGGGCCGTTTGAGGAGAGCTTTCCACCGCTGGCGGCCTTTCTGGCATCGCGCGGGGTGAAGGTGCCGGGCTGGTGCCAGGGGCCCTGCCCATGGGCCAGCAAGGCGGCGTTTGAGGCGGACAAGAACGGCCCCCGGCAGAAGGCGCTGCGCACGCTGTTGTCCGAGACGGTGCCGCTGCAGACGGAGTTCATCCTGGGCCGCCTGCAGCGGGCGCTGCCGAAGATGCTGGCGCAGACGAAGCAGAAGAAGCGGGTGCAGGCGAACTTTGACGGGCTGAGCGCGACGCCCGAGGGTGCCTTCTGCCTGATCGACTATGTGAACTTCAAGGGCGAGGGCACGGCGACGGCGGAACGCTACGCGGGCCAGGGCTGGGGGCTGCTGCAGGTGCTGGAAGGCATGAGCGCGGCGACACCGGCCGCCTTTGCCGCCTCGGCCAAGGCGGTGCTGAGCCGCCGTGTGCAGAACGCCCCGGCGGCGCGCAAGGAGCAGCGCTGGCTGGCGGGCTGGCACAACCGCTGCAATGGCTACCTGCGGAAGCTCTGAGCGATCTTCGCGGCATTCCTATTGGAAACCGCACCGCTTGAAACGTAACACCCAGCCCTTTTCCGATGAAACGTCGTCTCCTCCTTCTCTGCCCCCTTTTCCTGATCTCCTGCGGCAAGGAACCGGCCGCCCAGCCCGGTGCTGCGAGCCCGGCTTCGCGCAAGCCCCAGGTCTATGTGGCGAACTACCCGCTGCGCTACCTGGCGGAGCGACTGGGCGAAGGTGCCGTGGAGGTGAAGTTTCCCGCGCCGGGAGATGAGGACCCGGCCTTCTGGCAGCCGGATGATGCCACGGTTTCCGATTATCAGGCCGCGGACCTCATCCTGATGAACGGCGCGACCTACTCGAAGTGGGCGGAGAAGGTGACGCTGCCGCAGTCGCGGCTGGTGGACACTTCCGCGCCCTTCAAGGCGCAGTACATCGAAATCAAGGCGGACAGCACGCACAGCCATGGCCCCGGCGGCGAGCACAGCCACAGCGGCACGGCCTTCACGACCTGGATTGACCTCCAGCAGGCCATCCAGCAGGCGGGGGAGGTGGCCAAGGCGCTGGCGCCCCATGCCCCGGAGGCGGAAAAAAATCTGGCGGCCCTGAAGGCTGACCTGGAGGCGCTGGACCAGCGCCTGCTGGCCGTGGGGAAGCGCCTGGCGAACGTGCCGCTGGTGGCCTCGCATCCGGTGTATCACTACTTCGCCCGCCGCTACGCGCTGAACCTGCAATCGGTGCTCTGGGAGCCCGAGACGGTGCCGGACGACAAGGCGATGGAGGAGCTCAAGGCGTTGCTGGCCAAGCATCCGGCGAAGTGGATGATCTGGGAGGGCGAGCCGGCGAAGGAAAGCGTGGCCAAGCTGGAAGCGATCGGGGTGAAGAGCGTGGTCTTCGACCCCTGCGGCAATGTGCCGGACGCGGGCGATTTCCTGACCGTGATGAAGGCCAATGTGGAAGCCCTGGAAAAGGCCTTCCCCTAACGGCGGCAGGAATCCGGATCTGATCAGACCGCACGAATGACAACTGTCACGATTTACACGGACGGCGCCTGCTCTGGAAACCCCGGGCCGGGAGGCTTTGGGGTGCTGCTGGAAAGCGGCCGGCACCGCAAGGAGCTCTCCCAGGGCTACCGGCGCACCACCAACAACCGCATGGAGCTGATGGCCGTGCTGGCGGGGCTGCAAATCCTCACCCGGCCGTGCTCCGTGACCTTGTATTCAGACTCCCGCTACGTGGTGGATGCGATCGAGAAGGGCTGGGCGAAATCCTGGAAGGCGCGTGGCTGGGTGAAGGCGGACAAGCAGCCTGCCCAGAACGCCGACCTCTGGGCGCGCGCCCTGGAGCTGCTGGGCCAGCATCGGGTGAAGCTGGTGTGGGTGAAGGGTCATGCCTCCAATGCCGGCAACAACCGCTGCGACGAGATGGCTGTGGCGGCCTCACGATCCGCCAGCCTGCTCATTGATGAAGGCTTCGAGGCTGCCAAACGTGCGGTGGAGGATTTTCTGCTTCCAGGAGACGGCCCGACTTCCTAGGCTCAGCCTGCTGCCTGAGCCGTCGCTGT
>CALDGV010000224.1 GCA_937941745.1 uncultured Prosthecobacter sp.
TGATCGAAAAAACCGTGCAAAGCCTCATCGGCGCGAAGCAGGTCGTCATCCACATGTACAACTCCACCTCGCCTGCGCAGCGGAAGTATGTGTTTGGCAAGACCAAGGAGGAGATCATCGCCGTGGCCCGAAATGGAGCCAAGCTGATCAAAGACCGGCTGCATCGCCTGACCGAGGGCGGCACCAAAGTCACGCTGCAATACTCCCCCGAGAGCTTCAGCGCCACGGAGGTCGAGTTCGCCAAAGAGATCAGCGAGGCCGTCATGGATGTCTGGCAGCCCACGCCTGAGCATAAGATGATCCTGAACCTGCCCGACACCGTCGAGGTGGCCATGCCAAACGTCTATGCCGACCAGATCGAGTGGATCTGCACGAACATCAAAAACCGCGACAGCCTCATCATCAGCCTGCACACGCACAACGACCGCGGCACCGGCACCGCCGCCACCGAGCTCGGCCTCCTGGCCGGTGCGGACCGCGTCGAAGGCACCCTGTTTGGCAACGGCGAGCGCACGGGCAACCTCGACATCGTCCAGGTGGCCATGAACCTCTACATGCACGGCACCGATCCCAAGCTGGACTTCAGCGACATGAACGGCCTCATCTCCATGTATGAGCGCACCACCGGCATGACCGTTCCGCCGCGCCAGCCCTACGCCGGTGAGCTCGTCTTCACCGCCTTCAGCGGCAGCCATCAGGATGCGATCAAGAAAGGCCTCGCCGGCTACGAGCAGCACCAGACTTTCTGGGACGTCCCCTACCTCACGATTGATCCCCATGATGTCGGTCGCGAATACCGCGAGGTCATCCGCGTGAACTCGCAGAGCGGCAAAGGCGGCGTCGCCTACCTGCTCGAAAGCGAATTCGGCATTGAGCTGCCGAAGGACATGCAGCGCGAGTTCGGCCCCATCGCCAACGACATCGTGGACAACCTGGGCCGCGAGGTCAGCGGCGCGGAACTGAAGCAGATGTTCTGGAAGGAATACATCGAGCGCGAGACCCCCTTCGCCCTCCATCACTTCCATGCCGACGGCGTGGATGGCGTCTTCACCTGCCGCAGCAGCATGGTCATCCAGGGTCAGGAGCGCGGCGTCACCGGCAAGGGCAACGGCCCCATCGCCGCCTTTGTGGACGCCCTCATCCAGGATGCCGGCGCACCTGCTTTTGAGGTCACCACCTACCGCGAGCAGAGCCTCAGCAGCGGCACTGGCGCCAGCGCCCTCGCCTTCATCCAGATCAAGACCGCCGCGGGCAAGCTCGTCTGGGGTGCGGGCACCGACACCAACATCGAGCTCGCCTCCATCAAGGCCGTCGTCAGCGCCGTGAACCGGGCGATGTAATCACGACGATTCCGAAAGGGCAGCCGAAGGGGAAATCCTTCTGGCTGCCCTTTTTTGCATCAGCAGCATGGGGTCGCTGAATCCCTCCAAGGCTCCTGACACGACCTGCGCAAACCTTCTTCCCTAGGCGCGCCCGGTTTGGTAAAAGCTCGGGCGATGAAAATTCGATGCTGCCTGAGTCGGGCCTGGGCCGGAAGCATGGCTGGGCCTGACTTGGCAGGCGGGGAGGAGTGCTGGCCGGGGTTGTGCGACGGCGATGCGGGCCGTGCGGACGAAGGTGGGAGGCGGGCGTTGGGCCGGAGAATCCGGCAAACATCCCATCCAGGATGGGATGGCGACAAAAGGGGCGGTGCAAAATCCCATCCCAAATGGGATTTTTGCAGAATGGTTTTGTCGTCCTCCCGGATGAGCGGTGCAGAATCCCCGGAGAAATGGGATTCATGCCGGACGATCGGTGCAACATCCCATCGGGCATGGGATGTGTGCCGAATGATTGTGTCGTTCGACGGAACGGTTGGTGCAAAATCCCATTCCAAATGGGATGTGTGCAGAATGGTTTTGCTGTCCTGCGTGATGAGCGGTGCAAAATCCCCGGAGAAATGGGATTCATGCGGCAGCGGCGGTGCACAATCCCCGCAAGGATGGGATGCTGCCATTTTCATTCCGGAGCACCGCCCAAGGGTGCGGTGGTGCGGACAAAGCCGCGCGCCCGAGTCCCGACCCGCCGGTCACTGCCACGCCACCAGAAAGTCTTCACCATGAAGCAGCAGATCTATTATCCCTCCACGATTGCCAAACAAATCGCCTGGCTGGCGCAGTTCCGGCGCGAGTTTCCCACCGTGGCGGCAGGCCTGGGGCTGACGCCGGAGGTGATCGCGGAGACGCTGAACGACGTTGACTGGCTCCTCCATGGTCTGCGCGGGCTGCGGGAGCCGCTGGTGCACCTGACGAAGGCGGTGACGGCCTACAATCAAAGGCTGCAAACGGGCAAAGGCACGGAGCCGATGCAGCCGCCGCCGCTGGTCTTCCCGGCGGCACCCACCACACCGCCGCCGGGTCCTGGGGCGCTGACACGGATTTTTAAGATGGCCCGGCGGCTGAAGCACACGCCGGGCTATGAGCGGACCCTGGGGCTGCAGCTTGGCATCGAAGCGAACCTTTTTCCCCAGCCTGAATCCCCGGCGCCGACCTTCAAGATCCGGCGTGTCACGGGCGGGCCGCAGCCGGTGGTGGAGGGGCGTTTCAGCCGTTTTGGCCACACGGCGGTCTGGCTGGAAACCCAGGATGAGGAGGGGGCCTGGGCACCGCTGGGGCCGGGCATCTTCACCGGCTCCCTCTTCCGGGATGAACGCCCGCTGCGCACGCCGGGGGTGCCGGAATACCGGCGCTACCGGATGCGCTTCTGGGATGAAAAGCCCACGGGCGAATGGACGCCCACGGTGACGGTGCTGGTGGGGGAGTGAGGCGGGCTCAGCAGCGGCCGGTGTGCTTGAGGGCGTCCTTGAGCCAGGTGCATTCGGCCTTCCAGGGGGCTTTGTGGCGCATTTCAGCCAGGGTCATGGGCAGGCGGGCGCTCCAGTTGTCGCCGCTGGCGATGCCGGGGACGTTGAAGCGGTCCTCCAGGGCAAAGAGATCGGGCAGCATGAAGGCGGCATAGCGGGCATTGCTGGCCAGGAGGGCCTCCAGAAGGGCGCGGCGGATGGCGGTGTCGTAGGGCGGGAAGTCAGCGCCCGGGGTGGGGCGTGGCAGGCCGGCGAAGTCGCAGAGATGACCGAGTTCCTTGAGGGCAAGGGCGCGGTCGCCTGCATCAGGACTGTGCTGGTCCCGGCGCCGGTGCTCCCAGTGGGTCTTCATGGGCTCGTGATCGTGGGTGGCGTAGGTGGTGAAGGCGCAGTTGTCGTAGTCGGAGCCTTTCTGCACGTGGCCGTGGCCGTCGTCCTCCCAGTGGCTGATCTTGAAGCCGGGGATGTCGAGGCTGAGGAGGTGCGGGCGCACGTAGTCGGGCACGGTGCCGAGGTCTTCGCCGACGACTTCGTTGGGCGCGGCGGCGGCGACGATCATGCGGAGGTATTTGTCGCCGGCGGCGAGGTTGGCGGCCTTGTGCGCGGGGGTGTCATCGGCGTGCTCCTTGTAGTGCGGCAGGCGGCCGCCGGTGCGCTCCTGGGCTTCTTCCTCGCTGAGGTGGAGGAATTCGGCGTTGCGCTGGGGCCGCCAGGGGAAGCTGTAGATGCGGTAGAAGCCGAGGACGTGGTCAATGCGGAAGATGTCGAAGACTTCGGTGAGCTTCTGCACGCGCTGGCGCCACCAGGCGAAGCCATCGGCCTCCATGACATCCCAGCGGTAGAGGGGGATGCCCCAGTTCTGGCCCCAGCGCTGGACGAAGAGGTCGTCTTTGAAATAGGTCTCCGGCGGGGCGCCGCCGCACCAGTCGAGGTTGAACTGGCCGGGGTGGAAGAAGACATCGGCGCTGCACCAGGAGATGCCGAAGGGGACATCGCCCATGAGCTTCACGCCCTGGGCGGCGGCATGGGCGCGGATGGCGCGCCACTGGCTGAAGCAGAGCCACTGCACGTAGGCGTGGAAGGCGAGGCGGGCCTCGATGCCGGCGGGGTCCTCCTGGCGCTGGCGGGCCAGCCAGGCGCGGGCTTTTTCGCCGCTGGCGATCTCGGCGGGCCAGTTGGGCCAGTCTTCATGGCCCTGAAGGTCCATGAGCACGCGGAAGAGGCAGAAGTCCTCCAGCCAGGCTTTTTCCGCTTCACGGAAGGCCTGGAAGTCGGCAAGGCGCTGGGGATGGCTGCTGAGGCGGGCGAAGGCGTGGCGCAGGAGGGCGGTCTTGAGGCGGCGCACCTTCACGTAGGGCACAGGGCCGCGGTTGAGGTCCTTGCCGCCGAGGAAGCGGACAGCGGTGCGGTGGTATTTTTCCTCCAGCTCGGGCAGGGTGGCAGGGGTGATCTGGAGGGTGAGATAATCCAGCGCGGTGGAGCTGATGGCGTTGTAGGGGCTGCTGTCGCTGCCGGTGGCGTTGATGGGCAGGAACTGCAGGAAGCCGAGGCCGGTGCTGGCGGCCCAGTCGATGAGTTCGCGCACGCCGCCGGTGTCGCCGATGCCCAGGTCATCGGTGGAGCGGAGGGCAAACACGGGGACGAGGATGCCGGCGCGGCGTGGCTGGATCGTGGGCATGGGGTGCGGAAGTCGTGGCGGAGATGGGATGGGCCTGCAATGACGATCTTGGCTGACGCAGGGGGCGTGCCAGCCCGCGGACTGGCGTGGCTTGACCGAGGCCGCCGCCCTCGGGATGCATGGGTTCATGCACCTCGCTGACTTCTGCGCCGCCTGCCTTGCCCTGCCTCATGCGGAGGAGACCACGCCCTTTGGCCCCGATGTGCTGGTGTACAAGGTGGCGGGCAAGATGTTTGCCCTCACCGTGCCGGAGGATCATCCGCCCACCGCCAACCTGAAGTGTGATCCCGACCGGGCCATCGAACTGCGCGACCGCTACGAGGAAGTGCAGCCCGGCTACCACATGAACAAGCGGCATTGGAACACGATCACGCTGGAAGGGCGGCTGCCCAACGCGCTCATCGAGGAGCTGATCCGGCATTCCTATGAACTGGTGGTGGCCTCGCTGCCGAAAAAGCTGCGTGATGCCGTGGCGAAACCTGAATGAAGAAGCCTCGCCGCCGCACGAAATCCGAAGTCCCGGCCTTCCGCCGGCGTTTGTTTCCCTCCTTTCCCATGTGCCGTTTCCTCCTCGCCCTTCCTTTTCTCAGCGCCAGCCTTCTCGCGGCGGACTTTCCCGTGCCCTTCAACACGGAGAAGGGCTCCCCGATGCCTGCGGAGGAGGCCGCACGGACGATGCAGCTGCCGCCGGGCTTCAAGTGCGTGGTCTTTGCGGCGGAGCCGGATGTTCAGCAGCCCATCGGCATGGCCTGGGATGCCAAGGGGCGGCTCTGGGTGGCTGAATGCTACACCTACGCGGAAAATCCCGACCGCTGGAACCTGGACCTGCGCGACCGCATCCTGATCCTCGAAGACAAGGACGGCGATGGGAAGCACGACAGCCGCAAGGTGTTCTGGGATCAGGGCAGCTACCTCACCAGCGTGGAGGTCGGCTACGGCGGCGCGTGGATTTTGAACAACGGCACCCTCAGCTTCATCGCGGACAAGAACGGTGATGACCTCCCCGACGGCGAGCCGGAGGTGCTGCTCGATGGCTTCAACACCAAGACCATCGGCCACAACATCGTCAACGGCCTGCGCTGGGGCCCGGACGGCTGGCTGTATGGCCGCCACGGCATCACGGACACCTCTGCGGTCGGTGCGCCTGGCACGCCCAGCGAAAAGCGTGTGCGCTTCAACTGCGCCATCTGGCGCTATCATCCGACGCGCAAGGTGGTCGAAGCTGTGGCGCACGGCGGCACGAA
>CALDGV010000225.1 GCA_937941745.1 uncultured Prosthecobacter sp.
TGCAGGGGCTCGGAAGCGCTGGAGTCGCTGCTGTGGATGGCGAGCAGGGGGCGGAAGTAGTAGTAGAACCCGGCGGCGGCACCGATGGCGGCGCACAGGAGGGCACCCCAGTTGGCGGCATCGACGAGGCTGACGAAGACGAGCAGCTTGCCCATGAATCCGGCGGTGAGCGGCAGGCCGGCGAGACTGGCGAGGGCGAGCGTCATGGCGAGGCCGAGCACTGGGCTGCGTTTGGCCAGGCCGCGGAAGTCGCGGAGGTCTTCGCCGCCGCCATTGAGACGGAGCACGGCGAGCACCAGGAAGCCGAGAATGGTCATGGGCAGGTAGGTGCCCAGGTAGAAGGCGACGATGCCGCCGCTGCTGAGGCCGCTGCGGTCGGAACCGGTGCAGGCAAGGGCGAGCAGGAGGTAGCCGGCATGGCTGATGCTGGAGTAGCCGAGCAGGCGCTTCACGCTGATCTGGTAGAGGGCGGGCAGGCTGCCGAGCAGGACGGTGAGGGCACCGAGCACGAGGAGCAGGCCTTTGACCTCGGGAGCGATGACGCTGTGCTGGACCAGGAAGGCATCGACCGTGCGGGTGAGGACGACGAAGCCGGCGGCCTTGGAACCGACGGAAAGGAAGGTGGTGACGGGGATGGGTGCGCCCTGATAGACGTCGGGCACCCAGCTCTGGAAGGGGGCGGCGGCGACCTTGAAGCCCAGGCCGGCAAGGAGGAAGGCGGCACCGAGGAGGACGGGGGCCTTGGCCAGACCGGGCTTGGCGAGGGCGGCGGCGATGCCTTCAAAGCTGAGGCTGCCGGTGCTGCCGTAGATCCAGGCGATGCCGAAGATGAGGATGCCGGTGTTGAGGGCGCCGAGGATGAGGTATTTCACCCCGGCCTCCAGGGCGAGGCTGCTTTTGCGGGCGAAGGCGACAAGGACGAAGAAAGAGACAGTGACGAGCTCCAGCGCGACGAAGACGGTGACGAGGTCCTGCGCGGCGGCCATCCACATCATGCCGGCGCAGACGATGAGCGGGAGGCTGAAGAGTTCACTGACGCGGCCTTCGAGCGTGTATTTGCTGATGTAAGGGGCGCATTCGTGCGTGAGCCAGAGGACGAAGAGCGTGGTGATGAGCGCGAAGCCTTTGTAGAAGAAGGCCAGGGTGTCGAGCTGCATCCAGGGGCGGCAGAAGGCGGGCAGGCTGTCGGGCGCATGGCTGACCGCGGTGAAGAAGAGCACGAGGGCGAGCGCGACGCCGCCGATGCTGACGGCGGCCAGGGTGCGGCGGCTGACCTGGGGGGCGAAGGCCTCAACCAGCAGGATCGCGAGACCCAGGATGGCGAGGAAGGCTTCGATGGTGAAGACGGACATGGTGGGAGATCAGTGGGAGGCTCCGGCGGCGGCCTTGGCAGCGCCCTGGACGGCGGTGCTGGCGGCTTCGGCAACTGTGGCGAGGTCGGTTTTCATCAGCCCGAGGAGCAGCCAGGGGCAGCAGCCTGCCACGAGAAGCACGGCGGCGAGGAGAATGAGCGGCAGACGCTGCCCGAGGGAGGGGTCCGTCATGAAATGACCGGCGCTGGCGGTGCCCTGGAAGATGCTGCGGTAGGCACGGAGCATGTAAACGGCGGACATGACGACGCCCCAGAGCGCGACGACGACGGCCCAGTGCAGAGGGCTGAAGCTGGTGCTGCCAAAGTGGGTGAAGCTGCCGATGAAGACCATGGCCTCTCCCGCGAAGTTGGCCAGGCCGGGCAGGCCGATGGAGGCGAAGGCGCCAAAGGCGAAGAGGACGGTGAAGGCCGGGGCGTGGGCTCCGAGACCGCCGAGCTTGCTCAATTCCAGGGTGCTGAGCTGGCTGCGAAGGCGGCCGGCCAGGGCAAACAGGAGGGCGATGCTGACGCCGTGGGCAAACATGAGGAGCACGGCACCGCGCAGGGCGATCTCGGTGCCGGCGGCGAGGCCGAGGAAGATGTAGCCCATGTGCATCACGGAGGAATTGGCGAGCACGTCATCGAGGCGCTTCTGATGGATGGTGACGAAGCCGATGATGAGGATGTTCCCCAGCAGCATGTAAAGCAGCGCCTGATGCACCCAGGGGGACTGGAAGCCCTGAGGAAGCAGCGGCAGGGCAATGCGGATGAGGCCGTAGAGGCCGAACTTCTTCAGCACGCCGCTGTGCAGCATGGCGACGGGCGTGGGGGCCGAAGCATAGGCCGGGGCGGCCCAGGAATGCAGCGGGAAGAGGCTGACGAGGGTGCCAAAGCCGAGCAGGAGGAGGAAGGCGATGCAGGCCTGCTTGTCGGCAGGCAGCGGAGTGGCCGCAGCCTGGGCCTTGAGGGCCACGAGGTCGAAGGTGAGCTTGCTGCCGCCGCTGAATTCGAGCACGAGCCAGGCGAGGCCTGCCAGCAGGACGAGGCTTCCGGCACCGAGGTAAACGGTGGTCTTCCAGGCCACGGCCTTGCGCTGCTCGTCATCGCCATGACCATGCAGGGCGATCATGAGGAGGGTGGGGATGAGCGCCAGCTCGTGGAAGGCATAGAGAAAGAAGACATCCGTGCAGAGGAAGGCGCCGAAGGCTCCGCCCGCGATCAACTGGGAGGCGATGTGGTAGATGCCGGGCTTCTCCGGGCTGATCTGCCAGACCGCCGCGAAGGCGACGAGGGCGGTGAGCAGCGCCAGGACGAGGGCCACGCCATCGGCACCGACGGCGAAGGAGATGGCGGGGTTTTCCAGCACGACCCGGGCGCTGGCATAGGCGTAGCCGGCCTTGCCTGCCGCGGTGGTGCCGAAGTTCCAGACGAGTCCGAACACCAGCAGAAGGTTCAGAACGGCCGCGCCGACGGAGGTGGCGCGCGCAGGTGCGCCCAGCCAGACCGCGAGGGCAGCCAGGAGGGGCAGGAGGATGACGATTTCGAGAGGACTCATTCCGGGAGGAGATCAATGACCCATCTGGGGCAGGACGAAGACGATGAGGTAGATGACGAAGAGCAGGCCGGCACCGAGCAGGAAGGTGTAGCCCTGGAGTTGGCCGCCCGTGAGGACGCGGGCCGCGGAACCAATGCGCCGGGCCGTGGCGGCAGGCAGGCGGGCGACGATGCCATCCACGAAGATGCGCTCAAGGCCAGTGACCATCCAGGCGACTCCATCCTGAAGCACCTTCACGATGACGGCATAGATCTCATCGAAGTAGAACTTGTTGGCGAAGACCTTGAAAAGACCCTTTGAGGCGAGCGGGTCGCTGTCCTTGCCACGGTAGAGCATGAAGCCGAGGCCGCTGCCGATGACGAGGGCCGCGATGGAGGCGATCATGACGGTGGAATGCGTCTCCGCATGGTCCGGCTTCATGGCCTGGAGGATCTTGGCCGCCCAGCCCCAGGGCGAGATTACAGTGAGAACCGCCAGCAGCACGAGCGGAAGGATCATGACGATCGGTGCTTCAACCGCGTGATGAGCGTGCTCCGTGCGCGGCTTGCCGAGGAAGGCGATGACGAACATGCGGGTCATGTAGAAGGCGGTGAGCAGGGCGGTGGCCACGCCGATCCAGAACAGGGGAGAGCCGCCTTTGACCTCAAAGGCCACGCCAAGGATGGCCTCCTTGCTCCAGAAGCCGCTGGTGATGAACGGCACGCCCATGAGGGAGGCGGTGCCGATGAGGAAGGTGACAAAAGTGACGGGCATGTGCTTGGCCAGACCGCCCATCTTCCAGATGTCCTGCTCATGGTGGCAGGCATAGATGACGGCACCGGAGCCGAGGAAGAGCATGGCCTTGAAGAAGGCGTGCGTGTAGAGGTGGAACATCGCCGGATGGCCCGGAACAGCGGCATCGTGGTGCGTCACGGCCTGCAGGGCGACAAGGCCGACGGCCATGACCATGTAGCCGAGCTGGGAAAGGGTGGAGTAGGCCAGCACGCGCTTGATGTCGTTCTGCTGGGTGGCGATCAGCGCGGCCATGAGGGCGGTGATGCCGCCGATCCAGGCGATGACGGTGGCGGCATCGGGCGAGGCCTCGATGACAAAGGCGCAGCGGACGAGCATGTACACCCCGGCGGCGACCATGGTGGCGGCGTGGATGAGGGCGGACACGGGCGTGGGGCCTTCCATGGCATCCGGAAGCCAGACGTGGAGGGGGAACTGGGCGCTCTTGCCAACTGCACCCATGAAGATGCCGAGGGCGGCGATCATGAAGAAGGTGGTGTTAGTCTTCGCCGCATCATGGATGGGGCCCATGGCAAAGCTTTCGCGCAGTCCGGCGAAGCTGACATCACCGTGGTTGGCCATGAACAGCATGAGGATGCCGATCATGAAGCCGAAGTCGCCGATGCGGTTGGTGAGGAAGGCCTTCTTCGAGGCTTCCGCCGCGCTGGGCTTCTCGAACCAGTGACCAATGAGCAGGTAGGAGCTGAGGCCGACGAGCTCCCAGAAGATGAACATCATCACCAAATTGCCGGCGAGCACGATGCCGGTCATGGAGAACATGAACAGGGAGAGCGAGCCGAAGAAGCGCTCACGGGATTCATCCTCCTTCATGTAGCCGATGGAGAAGAGATGGACGAAGAAGCCGATGGAGGTGACGATGAACATCATCCCGCGGCTCTGCTGGTCGATCACGGCATCAATGGCGACCTTGAACTTGCCGACTTCCAGGAAGGGCAGCAGCAGGGGCGTGGCGTCCTTGGTGCCGAGGAGCATGAGGCTGACGCCGAGGCAGATGGCCGCGGAGAAGATGGAGATGGCCACGCAGGCCCCCTTGAGCACGCGGTGCGCGAGCAGGATCACCAGGGCGGAAAACAGCGGCAGGAGCAGCAGCAGTGTCGGCAGGCTGGAGGAGGTGGTTTCCGGTTCGGGCATGTGAAGTTCTCGGTTCTCAGTTCGGCAGGTCTCAGGAGTCTCCCGGAATCAGCCTTGAAGTTTGGTGACGGCCTCCACTTCCACGCTCTGTTTCGTGCGGAAGAGGGCGACGATGATGGCGAGGCCGACGGCCACTTCGGCGGCGGCGACGGTGATGGTGAAGAAGACCAGTGCCTGGGCGGTGTAGTCCGGCAGGCCGTCCGTGACATTGAAGCGGGAGAAGGCCACAAGCGCGAGGTTGGCGGCGCTGAGCATCATCTCCAGGCACATGTACACGATCAGGATGTTCCGGCGCGCGATGACTCCGGCCAGACCGAGGCTGAACAGGATGCCGCTGACGATGAGGTAATGGTTCAGGGTGATCATGACTGCGACGACGCCTCCTTGTCACGCTTGCTGAGGGCCACGACGCCCACGGTGCCGACCAGCAGCAGCAGGCCGACGACCTGGAGATGGAAGGCGTACTTGGAGAAAAGGGTCTCGCCCATCAGCTTCGCATCAGGCAGGGTGCCTTCCTTGAGGTCGCGGGAGATGGTCGGGAGGTTCTTGTCGCCCAGGGCCTCCCATTTGGCACCGGCTTCCGCGAGCTGCAGCGGGGCCTGCTGGGGCGATTTCGCCGCCTGGGGCAGTTTGCCGGACACGGTGGCGATCTGCACGGCCAGGATGGAAGCCACGGCAACTCCGGCCACGATGGCTGCCAGATTGGCCCGGGCGCTGGTGGCCTCCGCCTTGATGTCCATGAGCATGATGATGAACAGGAACAGCACCATCACGGCTCCGGCATACACAAGCACCTGCAGGGTGCCGATAAAGTAGGCGTCGAGGCTCAGGAAGAGCGCGGCAAGGCCGACAAAGCTGACAGCGAGCGACAGGGCGCTGGTGACCGGATTGCGGGCGATGACCACGTTCAGCCCAAAGCCGAGGGTGATCAGCGCGAAAAGGAAGAAGAGAAGGGGAGGCATCGAGGCTACTTGAGTTCGTTCCACTTGTTGACGAGGCCCACGCGCTTGCCGCCGATCTCGTAAAGGCGCTTCTTGTCGTGGACCATCTCCTTGCGGCTGAGGCCGGTGATGGCGTAGTCCTTGCGCAGGAAGATGGCCTGCTCGGGGCAGACCTCCTCACACATGCCGCAGTAGATGCAGCGGATCATGTCGATCTCGAATTCCTTCGGGCGCTTCTCGACCTTGGCCCAGGGGTCGTTGCTGGGGATCTCGCCGGGGGTGATCTTGATGGCCTTGGGCGGGCAGATGAACTCGCAGAGCTGGCAGCTCACGCAGCGCTCGCGGTCCTGCTCGTCGGTGACGAGAGCTGGAGCACCGCGGTAGTATTCGGGGAGTTGGTCATCCCATTTCTGCTCGGGATACTCCATGGTGACCTTCGGCTTTTTGCCAGCGATCTGGAGGAAGGTGCGGAGCGCGTGTCCGAGAGTGATCTTCAACCCTTTGAACAGGG
>CALDGV010000226.1 GCA_937941745.1 uncultured Prosthecobacter sp.
TTCATGCCGCCGGTGCCACTGCGTTTGAGCAGCTGATTGTGCCGCTTTACCTGACTCGGCAGACCACGCCTGCGATGATCCGTGAAGGTGCGGCTTCGGGGCTGCTTCGCGCCTGCAAATACTACCCTCCGCATGGCACGACGAACGCGGAGCACGGCCTGCCGATGGATGACCTGATCGGTGGAGAGGTGCTGCGGGCGATGGAGGAGTGTGGCATCGTGCTTTGCATCCATGGCGAGCAGCATGCCCTCAGTGGGCCGGACTACCTGGATGCTCAGCAGAACGCTGAGACGCACTTTTACCGCGAGCGGATGCCCCGGCTTCTGGAAGCCCATCCCCAGCTGCGCATCGTCTGCGAGCACATCACGACACGCACGGCGGCGGAGTTCGTGGAGGGCACTCCAGATCACATTGGCGCGACGGTGACGCCTCAGCATCTGCTCTACACCATGGGCCACCTGATTCAGGGGTTGAAATACCATCTCTACTGCCTGCCAGTGGTGAAGTTCCAGGATGACCGGATGGCCCTGCGTCATGCCGTGATGGCGGAGTCGCAGAGCAAGTTCTTTGCGGGCACGGACAGTGCTCCTCACCCGACCAAGGCCACAGCCTGTGGTTGTGCTGCGGGCTGCTTCACCGGTGGTTGTGCACCGCAGCTGTATGCCATGGCTTTTGAAGATGCAGGGGTGGACCTGAGCGAGGCCTATGGGCAGTCCCGCTTTGAGCGTTTCCTGAGCCTGAACGGCCCGGCCTTCTATGGGTTTCCGGCCTCGACGGAGCGTTTCCACATGGAAAAAGCCCCTTCGTCCTGCACGGCCTTGGAGACTCCGATCGGGCCGGTGACGCCCCTGCCTTTGGGACTGGGGCTGGAGTTGAGCTGGCGGCTGCTGCCGTGATCCGCTGGGGAATTTCAAATTTTAGGATTGTGCGGCCACGGCTGACTGACTAAAACCCGCGCCATTATTTCCGTGATTTTGGCGTTTTTCCGTTCCTCCAGCTTACTTGTCGCCCTTTTCGGCACGTTCTATGCCGCCCAGGCCCAGGATGCGCTGCTGCCGCTGCCGGTGGCCGGGCCGGAAATTCCAGTCGTGATGGAGTCGGAAAATCAGGGCAGCCGCTTTCTCAAGCCAACCAAGTCGATCAAGCCGCCGGTAAGTGCGCCACGCGCGCCTGTGATGGCTTCGCAGCCGCAGATCCATCTCCCGACGGAAGCACGCCTGCGCCGCCTCATTCTGATGCCGGGCGGTCTGCCCCCTGAGATCATGCGCGAAAAGCTGGCCTCAGGCAGCCAGAGCCGCCAGCCGGTCACAGCGGTGGACATGGCGGCACCAGCGACCGTGCTGGCAAGACTGGCGGATTTCTTTGGCAGCAGCGTGACAGACGACACCCAGAAGAAAGTGGTGGATGCAGTTCGCCAGGGCATGAGTGCCACAGCTTCTTCAACCGGGACAACGCCTCGTCGTGTCGAAGTGGTCGGCTGGCTGCCGAATGAAGGGGTGATGGCTGTCGCCGTGTATCCGGAGAGCTGATTGGGGCCTTCGCGGCCTTCTGAAGTTCAGGCGACAATTGGCTGGATGACATCGCCGTGGACATCCGTGAGGCGGAAATCCCTGCCTGCGTAGCGATAGGTCAGCTGCTCGTGATCCACGCCCATAAGGTGGAGGATCGTGGCATGCAGATCATGGACGCTCACAGGATGATCCTGTGCCGCGAAGCCGAATTCGTCCGTGCTGCCGTGCACCGTGCCGCCGCGGATGCCTCCGCCCGCCATCCAGACGCTGAAGCCGTAGTGGTTGTGATCCCGGCCCAGCTTGGATTTGGAGCCGCTCAATTCCACGGTGGGGGTGCGGCCGAATTCACCGCCCCAGATGACCAGGGTGTCCTCCAGCATGCCGCGCTGCTTCAAGTCATGCAGCAGGGCTGCGATGGGCTGGTCGATTTCTGCCGCGAGGCGGCGATGGTTGGATTCGATGTTGTCGTGATTGTCCCAGGGCTGCCCGGCTCCATGCCAGAGCTGGACCATCCGCACGCCACGCTCCAGGAGCCGACGAGCAATGAGGGTCTGGCGGGCATGAACGCCGGTTCCATAGAGCCGGCGGATGTGTTCGGGTTCCTGTGAAACATCAAAGGCATCAGCAGCCTCCATCTGCATGCGATAAGCGAGCTCAAAGCTCTGGATGCGGGCCTCCAGGCGCGGGTCATCACGGCCCTGGCGGTGCTTTTCATTGATCTGCCTCAGGAAGGCGAGCTGCCGCAGTTGGGTCCGGGCATCAGCGTGAGGGCTGCGGATGTTCTCGATGAGGCGGTCCACGGCCTCGTGCCTGGAGTCCACGTAAGTTCCCTGGAAGGCACCGGGCAGAAAGGCGGACTGCCAGTTCTCCGCTCCCTTGATGGGCATGCCACCGGGGCACATGGCGATGAAGCCGGGCAGGTTTTCATTGGCGCTGCCGAGGCCGTAGGTCAGCCAGGAGCCGAGGCTGGGGCGGGGCTGGATGGAGTCCCCGCAATTCATGAGCATCAGCGAAGGCTCATGGTTCGGCACCTGGGCCTGCATGGAACGGATGACGGCGATGTCATCCATGTGCTCGGCGGTCTTGGCGAAGAGCTCACTGACCTCAATGCCGCTCTGGCCGTAGCGCTGAAAGCGGAAGGGGGAAGGGAAGGCGGCCCCGGTCTTGCGCTCGGTGATGCGGTGGCTGGGAATGGGACGTCCGGCGTAGCGCTGCAGTGCAGGCTTCGGGTCAAACGTGTCCACATGGGAAGGACCGCCGTTCAGGAAGAAGTGAATGACACGCTTGGCCCGGGGCCGGTGGTGCGAACTTGTGCCGTGGAGCTGGTCTGCCAGCCCCAAAAACGCCAGCCCCATGCCGGAACGGCGGAGGAAGTCACGTCGGGTGGTGGCGGGCTGCATGAGCTGAGGATACGTGGCCATCAGCAGGTTTGTTCCAAGGGGAGTGGATGGTAGCCATCGGACGAAAAACTTGCCTTGGGCGGTATTCCATGGCCTTCGAATGGCTCCTCATGCCGCCCGCCCATCCTTTTCATGTCTTCGGAACCAGTCATCAGGTGGTGCTGGTGCTGACGCCGCTGATGATCGTGCTGCTGGCACTGCTTCGTCGCTGGCATGAGGGCCTCGCGGTGCGTGCTGAACGCCTGCTCGCCGTGCTGCTCTTCCTCACCTGGCCGGTCACCATGATCGGGCACTGGCTGGGAGGCGATTTCAGCCGTGACAACGCCTTTCCCTGTCACTTCTGTGATGTGGCCGCGATGTGCGGCAGCGTGGCGCTTTGGGCTCGAAGCCGGCTTTTCTGCGAGATCCTCTACTTCTTTGGCATGGCGGGCACCTTGCAGGGCCTGCTCACGCCTAACTTGAAGGCTGACTTTCCAGACCTCCGCTTCTTTGCCTTCTTCCTGCTGCACTCGGGCGTGGTCGTGGCCGCCCTGCATGCGGTCACCTCCATGCGTTGTCCGCCGCGGCCTGGGGCGGTGCCGCGCATGGCGGGCATCACCTTCCTCTATGGACTGCTGGCCGGCCTGCTGAATGCCCTGGCTGGCACCAACTACGGTTTCCTCTGCTCCAAGCCGGAGGTGGCGAGCCTGATGGACCACCTCGGCCCCTGGCCTTGGTACATTGCCGGGCTTGTGCTGCTGACTGTCGTGTTCTACACCGTGCTGAACCTCCCCTTTGTCATGGCGCGCTGGTGGCGTTCCCGGCGGCGCTGATTCAGGGCTTCAGGGCTGCCACGATGGCACGCACGTTGTGGGCCAGCATGGTTTCAAAGGTGTGGGCATCCTTGGAGGTGCCGTCAGCCACCAGCGAATCGCCCAGCTTCACGCCGGTGCTGCGCACGATCTCGGTGAGCACCTTCGGATTGGCCTGGTCTTCGGGGAAGACGGCGCGCACCTTGTGTTCGCGGATGATCTGGATGGTCTGCGCCACATACTGCGGTGAGGCGTCATCACTGCGGCCGATGCCGAGCACGGGCACGCTCTTGAAGCCGTACTCCTTGCAGAAGTAGCCAAAGGCGGCATGGGCGGTGACCAGCTTGCGGTCACTGCGCGGGATGGCGCTGATTTCCTGCTGCGCCCAGCGCTTCAGCTCATCAAAGCGGCGTCCTGCGGCCTTGGCCCCGGCACTGAAGGCCTCTTCGTGCGCCGGATCGACCTCGCTCAGCTCCTCGGCGAGGACACGGGCGGCGCGCTTCATGTTCTCCGCGCTGTGCCACCAGTGAGGGTCGATGCTGCTGTGAGCATGGTTCGGGCAGCACACAAAGACCTCCGCGGCATCCAGCTTGATGGAGGGAATAGGGCGCCCGACCTCCACGACCTTGACGCCCGCGCCCACGCTGTCGCGAAGCTTGTCCAGGTAGGTCTCCAGATGCTTGCCCATGGCGAGCAGCAGCACGGAGCCCTTCATCGCGGCGATGTCACGGGCGGCAGGCTCGAAGTGATGCACATCACCGCCTGGCTTCAGCACCTCGATGATCTCCACGTGCTCTCCGCCGACCTGGCGGGCGAGATCGGCCAGGATCGGGTGAAGCGTGGCGACCTTCACCGCCGCACTGGCGGAGGTGGCGGTGAGAACGGCCAGGGTGAGCAGAAGGCGGAGCGTTTTCATGAGGTGAGCCATAACGGCGGCAAGGGCTGGATGCTAGCGAACTTCTGGTCCGCCCCAGGTCAGGCTGACCTGGGCCCAGACGGCGTGA
Organism: uncultured Prosthecobacter sp.; assembly: GCA_937941745.1. Lineage (GTDB taxonomy): Bacteria > Verrucomicrobiota > Verrucomicrobiia > Verrucomicrobiales > Verrucomicrobiaceae > Prosthecobacter. Next base: position 4,707 of record CALDGV010000226.1, read on the forward strand.
TCCTCGCCGCGGGTGTTGCTGTTGTCGTAGTTGTATTGAAGCCGGAAGCGCAGCGTGCGGGCGTTGTTCGCATACCAGGTGATGCCCGGGCTCAGGCGGAAGCGGGAATCCTGGCCCGTCTCGCTGTTGCCGGAGACAAACTCACCGCGCAGTCCCAGTTCCAGGTTGTTGGGAAGACCGTACAAGGCGCTGATGTAGGCGCCAAAGTCGTTCTGCGTGCGGGGGGAGCGGGTATCATCCACCTCATCCTCCACCTTGAAGTCGTTCATCATGAGCTCGGAGCGCACCCGGAAGTAGCGTCCGCCGGGATCGAAGCCGTTTTCACGCCACTGGTATTCCAGGTGAGCGCCATAGACGCTCGTGCGGTAGCCGCTGAGGTTGTCTCCCCAGGCTCCGGAGAGGCCGCCGCGGAACTGATGGAAGTCATTGTAGTTCACCACGTTCGTCCAGTTCAGCACATAGATGAGCTCATCATCGGCGAAGTAGGATTCATCGGCGGCATAGCGGGTCTCCTCCTCATCTTCGTGATGGGCGTGCCCTTCGTGGTCCGGCGGGCGGCCCACGGCGAAGTCAAACTGCGACAGCCAGGGCAGGGGAGCCACCCAGGTGATCTCCGCTCCCAGCGTGGTCAGGGAGTCATCCCCCAGCATGCGTGTGTTCACCAGATACTGGTCCACCCAGTCGAAGCCGTGGGGGTGGTAGGTGTTCTGGATGCCAAAGCGGTCATAAACGCGCCCGCGACGCACTTCCAAGCCGCCGGTGAT
>CALDGV010000227.1 GCA_937941745.1 uncultured Prosthecobacter sp.
TCACCCTCCCATCCCGCCTCCTTGTTTCCAGGGAGGCTCACGGTGGGGATGGAAGGGCTTCGTTTCCGGTTTTGGGGGGAAAGGGGCTGTCAGGTTGTCTGGTTGGAGACACCCCCACGCTGCCATGCTTACGCCATTGATCGAATTGATGGTTTCAACACGTTTGATTGACTCCATCAATCCGATCCCATGACCTTCCGGGACCTCGAATACCTCGTCGCCGTGGCGGATCACGGCCATTTTGGGCGTGCGGCAGAAAGCTGCCACGCCACCCAGAGCACGCTGAGCCTGCAATTGCAGAAGCTGGAGGCGGAGCTGGGCGTGCAGCTCGTGGAGCGCACCAACCGTCGTGTCGTTGTCACGCCGACAGGGCAGCTGTTGGTGGAGCGGGCGCGGCAGATCCTGCGCTCCAGGCAGGAACTGCTGGATGATGCCGCCATCGAATCCGGCCAGATGCCGCGCGAAATCACACTGGGCATGATCCCGACCATCGCCCCCTACCTTCTGCACCGGGTGCTTCCAGCCATGCGCAGGGAGCATCCTGGCACCCGGGTGCGCATCATGGAAGATGTCACCACCGCCCTGGAGCGTGGCGTGGCCCAGGGAGAGCTGGATGCAGCCATCATCGCCACACCGGTGACCGACACCCTGCTGGAGGATGCAGCGCTGATGGAGGACGAGCTGCTGCTTGCCGTGCCTGAATCCCACGAATGGGCGCTACGTCGGCGACGCCTCAACCCGGCAGCCATGGAGGGTGACCGGCTGCTGCTGCTGAAGGACGGACACTGCCTGAAGGACCAGGTGCTGGGTTACTGCTCCGCCCAGGGTGCTGTCAGCGGGCATGAATCCGTAGCGGCCAGCATTGCCACCCTGATGGAGCTGATCCGCCAGGGGGAAGGGGTCACGCTGGTGCCACGCATGGCGGTGGACAGCATGGGAGCTGCGCCCGGCGTTGCTTTCCTCAAGCTCGATCCCACGCCAAGCCGCACCGTGCGCCTGATCACGCGCAAGACCTCGCGCCTGGGCCGGTTTCTGACAGCCACCCTGACCAAGAGAGGCTCAAACATCCCCCACAAGCGGTGAGTGCGCAGGCCTTCACGCCCGGTTTAATCCATGCCTTGAAAACCGCCCTCCGCATCCTCCTTTTCAGCACCGCCCTGGCAGGTGCCAATGAGCCTCCGAAGCTGGACTTCACCCGCTACATGGACGGGAAATACCTGTTCGAGCGGAACTGCGTCGTCTGCCACGGGGCACGAGGCGATGGCCAGGGGGAGATGGCCCCCACGCTGAGCCCACGGCCACGCTCCTTCCGCGAAGGCATGTTCAAGTTCCGCACGACCCCCTTTGGCAGCCTGCCGACCGAGGACGACCTTCGCCACACCATCAAGCACGGCCTCACCGGCACCGCGATGGGCATGTTTTCTCAACTGTCCGACAATGACGTCACCTCGCTGATTGAGTATGTGAAGTCCTTCTCCCGCCGCTGGCGCAAGGCGGAAAATTATGCCGAGCCCATGACGCTGCCGCCTCCGCCGGCCTGGCTGGAGAACATCGGGGAAAAGGCGGCTCATGCTGAAAAAGGCAAGGCGCTCTTCACCGCCAACTGCTCCGCCTGCCACGGCACGGCGGCAGACGGCAAAGGCCCTGCCGTGGCAGGCCTGAAAGACATCTGGGGCCTTCCCGCCAAACCTTCGGACCTCCGTCAACCGCACCTGCGCTGCGGCGACCGCCCGCAGGACATCTACCGGGTGCTGGCCACCGGCCTCAATGGCACCCCCATGATCAGCTTTGAAGCCACGCTGACTCCTGAGAAGCGCTGGGACATCATCGCCTACCTCTTCACCCTCAAGCTGCCGGATGTGCCGACGCTGGGCAATGCGCCACCCCGGGAGACCGTGCAGACCAAGTAGGCTTCGAGCGTGCTCAAGGCTTGGAAAACTCGCGGTCCAGCGCGTCGAGATACTTGGAGATGACGTCCTGACGAGGCGGCAGCTCCTTCTCGATGGTCTCTGAAAGACGGAGATAGTCCTCGAAAGCTCCTGACATGGCCGGAGAGCTGTTGGCTTCGTGAAGGTCGAGCTGATCGCGGATGGCCTTGCTCTGGTCCAGCGCCTTCTGGGTGCGTTCACGCAGGCGCTTGAGCTTCTCGTCGGCATTTTTGGTTTTGCCGTCGATCAGCTCATTTACGAGGGCGGTGTATTCGAGCACGATGGGACGGAAAAGCACAGCACTGCGCTGCTGGAGCGCCGTCAGGGCCAGCAGGTTCCGCTGAAGGATCTCCTTGCGGTCTGGACGCTTCATGATGGCGCTGAAATCCTCGATCGGCACGGTGGCGGCGATGGTCGGCTCCTCTTCCGGCTTGGGGGCAGGCGGGGCTGGCTTCTTCTCCACCTCAGCAGGCTTCGGCGCGGGCATTGCAGGCTCGGTCTGGGATGTCTTAGGCTCTGGTTGGGGCTTCTCAGGTTTCGGTGCCTCCTTGGCCACAGCCTTGGGCTTGGGTGCCGTCTTGGGCTTGTCAGCGGGCTCGGTCGGCTGAGGCTCGGCAGGCTTGGTTTCAGCAGCCATGGGCTCGTTTTTGGGCTCTGCGGGCTTTTCCTCCGGCTTGGCCTCGTCCTCCTTCTTCTTGCCGGAACCAAAGAGAGGGCGGATGCGCATGGGCTCCGGCTTCGGTTTGTCGGCTTCAGGCTCGGAGGGCTTTTCGGCCATCTTGGCAGCTTCGTCAGGCTTGGGCTTGTCCGCCTCGGGCTTGGCTTCGGCAGCCATGGGCTCTGGTTTGGGCTCGGCGGGTGGTGCTTCCGCAGGCTTGGGTTCCTCAGCAGGCTTCTTGTCGCCACCACCAAAAAGTCCCCTCAGGCCACGGCGGGGCTTGGTTCCCTCCGTCGAGGCTTCGGCTTCCGACTTCTCGGCCATGGCAGCTGGTGGAGGTGCCTCTGCAGGCGCGGGTTCCGGCTTGGTTTCCTTGGGCGGTTCTGGCTTAGCCTCTGTGGCCATGGCTTCGGGCTTCGGCTCCGGCGCTGCTTCAGGCTTGGATTCAGGCTCGGGCTTCTTCTCGCCACCACCAAAAAGTCCCCTCAGGCCACGACGGGCCTTGGTGCCGCCCTCCGCAGGGGCTTCCGCAGGCATTTCGGCTGCCGGACTGGGCTTGGGCTCCTCCTTGGCGGGCTCCGGTTTGGCCTCGGTGGCTTTCGGCTTCTCAGCCGCCTTGGCCTTTTTGCCCTCGTCCTGGCTCTCCTTCTTGGGTGCAGGCTTGGCCTCTTCCTTGGCAGGCTCTTCCTTTTTCGGTTCTTCCGGCTTCTTGCCGCCGCCAAACAGCCCAAACCGACGCTTCTTGGGCTTGTCCGCTTCCTCGCTGGCAGCTTCCTGGTGCACGATGGCCACCAGGGGTCGGCCGACCAGGCTCATCCAGTCTGACTCCAGGCTCGAAACCTCCGCCGAAGGTTCACCCGCAGCCTCGCCGGTGGTTTTCTTCGGAGCAGGCTCGGCCGGGGCTTCCGGCTCGGCGGGATCGGGTTCCTTTTTCTTGTCTCCACGGAACCAGTTCAGCGGATTCAGCAGGGACGGTTTCTTGGCGGGCTCGTCTGCAGACGCTTCGGCGGAGGGCTCGGAGGCAGCGGCCTTGCTGCCCTGAGGCATGTTCTGAACCTCCTCGGGCGCAGGCTTGCGACGGCCGATGCCGAACCAGCGATTGAAGAAGGATTTGCCCTCCTCCTCAGGCTCAACCCGCGGCCCTTCCTGATCGGGCAGCCGGATGTTGGCGGCGACCTTTTCCGGCGTTTCTACCGTCAGCCCCTCTTCCTGGGCACGGGCCTGGGCTTCTTCTTCGGCAGCCTGTTCGATGGCCTCCTCGATGAGCAGTTCGTCCTGGCCTTTGCGCCGTGAAAAAGGATTCAGCCAGCGGAAGAAGCCGCCCTTTTTCACCTCGGCGGGCGAAGTTTCCGCCACCTGCACAGGGTCGGTCTCCTGCGCCTTGGTGGTGCTGACCACGGCGGGCTCGGAGGGCGCGATGCGGGCAACCACGGGCTTCGGCCGGGGCTGCGGAATCTCGCTCGGCTTGGCCTGGTAGCGGAGAGTCAATGCATCCTCCAGGGCCGCCACGGTATCGGCAGGACTGAGCGGCTCGGAGAGCCCTGGCCGGGAAAGATTGGCCAGCTGAAGCGCCCACCATTTGTTCAGGCTGGCCGGGCTGCTGGCAAAGCTGGGAAAGGCCTGGTCAAGCAGCTCGCGCTCGGGCCGGGCATCCGCAGCGAGGGAGGAGAGGAAGCGCTGGAGCCGGGCGCCGCCTTCGGGCTGATCGAGCAAGGCCAGCACGAGCGCACAGCAGGAGGTCTTGTAGATGGTCCGGGACAGCGCATCCATCTGCGTGGGAGAGGCTTCGATGATCTCCTCAATGCCGAAAATTTTGCCGGACTTGAAAATGGCGGCGAAGAGGGTGCTGGGGCGGGCCTGCTTGCGGTAGTCCAGCGCCTCCATGACGCCGGTGTAAATCCAGTCGGGCAGGATGGAGTTCTGGCGGGCCGTCTGCTTCTGGTTGCGCAGCACGCGTTCCGCCAGCAGCGCACGCACGAGTTCCGCCCGGAAGTCGGAAGGCCTCAGGTCCGGCCGCAGATTCACGGTGACCTGGATGTGGAATCCGCCATGGGTGATCTCGGACAGCGTCATGGCGACAGCTTTGTCTGCCTTGCGGGCCGATTCGCCGGAATTGAGGAGCACGACCACGGGCAGGGCCCAGGACTGCTGGTCCTTCAAGAGCTGGCGCAGTTCGTCGTGGATCTCCTCACAGCGGGTGGAGAAGGCGCTGCGCAGGGCGAGATCGTTGCCATGGACGATGAACTGCCCGCTGCTGCTCGTGGAGGGAATGTTTTTGTTCGAGCTCAGCGGTGTCGGTGCCACCACCGCAGGCTGCGGAGGCAGGTCAGGAATCCGGCTGGGAGTGGAGGCAGGCTCGGCCTTGAGCTGACCGGGCATCGGCGGGGCTACAGCAGCGGCGGGAGCCGCGCCGGGCGCAGGAGGCGGAGCAGCGGGAGGAGCCACCGGCTGCTGAGCAGGGAGCAACCCGGCCAGACTGAGGGCGATGACGAGATGAACGAATCGGGACATGCGCGAAGGCGGGGAAGGAAGGCAGGAGGGCCGTCAGGGGAATCGGGGGTCGAGCACCAGCTTGTTCTGGGCAAAGGTGACGCGGTTCATCTGAAACAGGGCGGTGATCTCCTCGTGAAGGACATCGCTCAGCCCACGCAGGACCGGTGCCAGGGGGCGAAGCAGCCCGCGGGGAACTTGCAGATGCCCATAGGCACCGCCGACCACTTCAATGCGGAAGACTTTCTCCAAACGCACCACCCTGAGGTCCACGGTGGCCGTGCTGCGATGCCCGGCGACCTCCCAGGCCAGGGTCAGATGAGCCACGTCGGGCTCGAGATCTACTTTCAAGCGCTCGAAGCGTGCCCAGGCGGCCAGCGACGCCGGCACCTGCGATCCCAGCACCTTCGCCAGATGACGGTTCAACTCCGCCTCCCCGACTTCGACCAGGCCGGAACCTTTGATCGCCGCCTGCTTGAGATCATCCACCAGGTCACGCGGCTTGGCACCGGGCCGGCCAGCCTCGGGAACGCTCATGTCCGCCGGGCGATGCGCCACCCAGGCAGCACCCGCCAGGGCGCTGAGCAGGGTCAAGAGCAGGAGATGAAAGAGAAACTTCACGAGCCGTGCAACATGCACCACACCGGGGCCGGACGGCAAGCTTTATGGTTCAACGTGCCCTCCAGGCATTTCCGGTGAATGAATCCGGGGTCTCTGAGGTCAAAGCACCCTGCCATGAAACCTGTTTTCTTCGCCACCCTGCTCTGGCTTGGCGCTTCGCTGCATGCGGAGCAGTGCCTGATCCTGGGTGACAGCCTTTCCAAGGAGTATGAGGTCGAATTTCCCGCCCTCTACCCGCGCAACCCCGCTGCCTGGGACAGCCGGAACTGGGCGGAGATCCTGCACGAGCGGCGCGGCGCGTGGTTTGACCTGGGCCGGTGGAACGGCTTCGCTGATCCCCGCCTCATCGGTCATGAGCACAACTGGGCCTTTCCGGGGGCGACGACGACGCAGATCCGCGCCCAGCTCAGCAGCTTCTGGAATGTCTGGTGGACCCGTGAACTGCAGAAACAGGTGCGCGGCACCGTGGAGCGCGTGGTCATCTTTGCCGGAGGCAATGACGTGGATAGCTACTATCCCGCCATCTACAAGGGCGCGTCACCCACGCGCTACATCAATGCCACACGCGACAACCTGAAGTGGATCGTGGACTACGTGCGCAAGGTGAAGGGAACGATTCCGATCGCCCTCGTTTCCGTGCCGCATGTGGGCTGCACGCCGGACATTCAGAAAACCCATCCCACCGACCCGGTGAAGACGAGACGCGTGACCCTGGCTCTGGATTCGCTCAACAGCCAGCTCGCGCTCTTTGCCAAACAGCGCGGCATCGCCTTTGTCCCCGGAGTGTATGAGATGACCAAGGCGATGCTCCAGCAGCCGATGACCCTCGGCGGCTATTCCTTCATCCAAGCAGCGGATGCGGACGCCCGCCCCGAGTTTGTCTTTTCGGGCGATGGCTTCCATCCGGGCACGGCGGCACAGGCCAAGATCGCGCAGATGATTGTCGAGGCCTTCCGCACCCGCTATCCGGCTCCGGCCATCACCCCTTTGAGTGACGCCGAAGTCCTGACGCAGGTGCTTGGGCTGGCTCCCTGAGCGGCTCAGACCATTTCGGGAACCTCAAAGCCCGCACGATACTCACGCTTGAGCAGTGCCAGCGCCTCAGGTGTGGCGTTCTCACCGATCAGGGTCTCCTTCGCCGCATCAATCTCCAGCATCCGGCCCACCTTGATGTCACCGGACTTGAGGGTGATTTCGTTCGCAGAGAGGTGCGCAGGCAGGTCTTCGATGAGTTCCTGCCAGGGCGTGAAGTCCTTGAGCTGCGCCTTGGCCTGATCCAGGTCACCCGCCTGGCCGAGACGCCAGGAGATGTTGCCCAGATGGCACCAGGCGCTGGAATAATGGATCTTCTCGATCTCGCCCTTGAGGTCCTCCTTCTTCCGGCTGCGGATCGCCGAGATGAAGTTGGCCGCATGGGTCGCGCCACCATCGCCTTTGAACTTCTGGATCACCTTGCCACTGGCGTCATGGGCGGAGCCGCCTCCACGACCGCCTTCGTAGTAGCCATTTTCACATTCGATGACGAGGAAGGCGCTGGTGCGCCGGCGCAGATACACGTCCGCAGCCTTCATGCCCTTTTTGCGGGGCAGATTGTGCACGTCCATCACCACAGGCACATCGCCCGTGTCAAAGTAGATAAAATGCGTGTTCGGCGTCTCGCCGGCATCGTCCCAGCCGAGGCGGCCACCTCCGGCCAGCACGCGCTTGGGCAGGGAGATCTTGTCGCGGAAGACCACGCTGCGCAGGTCGTCCAGGATATGAGGCCCCCAGTTGCCCAGTTCGCCGTTGCCGGTGTTCCAGACCCAGTGCCAGTCATAGTGGAACTTCTCCCGCAGGATCGGGATGTCCTGCGCCGGGCCGAGCCAGAGGTTGTAGTCCGCCGTGGTTGGCGGCGTGATCGGCGTGTCACGCCTGCCGATGCTCGCCCTCATGCCGTAGTGATTGCAGCGCACGTGCTTGATCTTTCCCAGCGTGCCGCTGTCGAGGAAGGCCTTCAGCTCATCGTGGAAGGGATCGCTGCGCTGCTGGGTGCCGCCCTGGACGATGCGGTTGTACTTCCGCGCCGCCTCCACGAGCTTCCGGCCCTCCCAGATGTTATGGGAGATGGGCTTCTCCACATACACATCCTTGCCTGCCTGGCAGGCCCAGATGGAGGCCAGCACGTGCCAGTGGTTCCCCGTGGAGACGACCACGGCATCAATGCTCGGGTCCTCCATGACCTTGCGCAGGTCCTGGGTGGTCTTGGCGTTGGGGAACTTCAGTTTCGCCTTGTCCAGCGCCGCCGTGTCGGCATCACAAAGGTAGGCGATCTCCACGCCCGGCACCTTGGCCATGCGTCCGGCGTTGCCCATCCCCTGGCCGCCCAGGCCGATGGAGGCGATGCGGATGGTGTCATTGGCCCCGAGCACGCGGCTGGCGGAAAGGGCGGTCGTGGCGAGCGCGGCATCGCGCAGGAAGGAACGGCGGGTGGTTGGAGCGGTCATGGATCAAAAAAAGAAGCCTGCACGAAACGTCCCTTCAACGACGGCCTGTCATTCAAAACAGCGACGGCTCATGCAGCGGGCCGAGCCTAGGAAGTCTGGCCCTCTCCTGGAAGCAGAAAATCCTCCACCGCACGTTTGGCGGCTTCGAA
>CALDGV010000228.1 GCA_937941745.1 uncultured Prosthecobacter sp.
AGAAGGTGTGGACCTCCTTGATCTTGCCGATGGCGCCCATGTGGATGAGCTCCACGGCGAAACGCTCGGTGAAGTCGGAAGAAATCTGGATGCCCATCTGTGTCATCACGCCCTTTTCACGGGCCTTGAGCATGAGCTGGCGGCACTCATAGAGGTTCTGCGCAAGCGGCTTCTGGCCATAGACGTGCAGGCCGAGGTCCATGGCCTTGAGGCCGATCGGCCCGTGCATGTGGTCAGGGGTCGAGACATTGACGCTGTCGATCTTTCCAGCCTCTTTTTCGAGCAGCTCGCGCCAGTCCTGGTAGCAGCGGACGTTCGGCCATTTCTCCTTCACACGGGCAAAGTTGCGGGTGTCCACATCGCAGACAGCTGCGAGCTCCCACTGGTCATGATTGGCCATCGAGGTGATGTCCGCCCAGGACATGCCTGAAGCACCAAAGGCGGCATGACGGAGCTTGCCGTTGGGCGAGGCCGCCCGGAGCCCTGTGGTGATGTAAGGCGCAGCAAAAAGGCTGGCGCTGGCGGTCTGAAGAAAACGGCGACGGGAGGTGCGTGCGGTGGGAATCATGGTGAGGCGAAGGTTACGAGAGGGAATGCCCTGCTCTGACATGGGAAATAAAAAGGCCGGAAGCCCGCAGGGGGAGCTTCCGGCCAGGGAAAGGCCCAAAGGCCGGTGTTACTTCTTCTTCAGGAAGGCAAGCAGCAGGCCGACGATCACCACGCCCATGCCAATCATGATGTAGAGCTGAGTGTTGGATTCTTCCTCCACCGGAGCCATGGCAGGCATCGGCATGGGAGCCACAGGCTGCTGCGGTGCGACGGCAGGAGCAGCGACGGGTGCTGCTTGAGGTGCCGGGGCCGCCGGGCGCTGCGGCTGCGCAGCGACTCCGGCAGGAGCTGCGGCAGCAGGAGCCGCCTGACCAGCAGCCATCGCGGCGGGCTGCCCTGAAGCGGCAGCTGCGGCTGGAGCCGCGCCTGATTCAGCCAGGATCTGCGCCACACGGCTGTCCACACCGGCGGCAGCGGTGCCCCCGATCGCGCTGGACCCCGCCGTGGCGGCAGATCCGCTGGCGGCAGCACTCGAAAGCTGGGCATGCAGCTTCAGCAGACGGGCACGAAGATCATTCGGCACATCCCGGAATTCCTGATTCTGCGGCAGGCTCTGCACACGGGTGAAGGCAGCCGCACCTCCGGTGTAGTCGCCCTCACCGATTTTGCGGTAGCAGGCCGTGAAGACTTCATTCTGAGCACGCAGGGCTTCGAGGTCATAGGTCTGAAGCCGGGTCTGCTCCTGCACCGCCTCTTTCTGCGCAGCCTGAATGCTGGCCAGATCATACTTGTAAGGCGCCGACCAGCGCAGCTTTTGACGACGCTCCACTTCATAAGCGGCACGCCATTTGTTTTCTTCATCAGCGATCGCGTTCTTTGTCTTGGAAAGCTCGGGCTCCTGCAGCTTGGACAGTCCGTCCTGGCGTGCTTTGGCGAGCTGGGGCTGTTCGCTCGACATCTTGTCCAAGGCTGCGATCCACTTGCTCAGGATGGCCACCGCTTCGGGAATGGCCTGCACAAAGTATGTGCTTCCCTTGTAGGCAGGAGGCGGGGAGATCAGCTTGTCAAACTCGCGCAGGGATCCTGCATAGTCCAGCTTGGCCGCTTTCTGCCGCATCGCCTGGATGATGCGGAAAGCTTCGACATTGAAGGCCTCCGCCTTGGCCTCTTTGACGCTCAACCAACGGCCTTCCAGCTTGATCTGGCCGTTGGAAACCATGGTCTTCTCCTCCTGAAGCTTGGCGATGATCTCTTCGACCTCCTTGGCTTCCGGAGTGCCGGGATACTTGTTCACGAAAGGCCGCAGGCGGTCCTGGATGATCTGCTCATACTCATCCGCCTTCATCAGGTCGGCGGTCGGCAGTTCCTTGCGCAGTTCCACCACCTCGACTTCCTGGGGCGTCTGCTTGATGACCTTGTCGATGTCAGCCGCAGGAAACAGCTTCTCGTCCATGATCTTTGGCGTCAGGCGGTAGCGCATTTTCACCCCCTGATCGGACTGCTCCAAAATCGTGCCTTCGACTTTGGTGCCGTTTTTGAGCATCAAAATGTCGGCTTTCAGGAAGGACGTGCCGCAAAGGAGCGCCAGCATGGCGATGCGGGTTCGGCTGATTTTCATGGCTAGGAAGGATGGAATGAAGTGAATGATGGCAGGCGGAAAAACCGCAGAATTTGCGGATTTAATCGGGATTCCTCTGGGGAGTAAAGAGAGAAACCGAAGGCCGGTCTTCCCGGCGAAGCCTTCCAGCCATTGAAAAGCGGCGGCGGCAGACTGCGCCGAGGCGGGATTCCCTGATTGCCAGCCCCTCATTCTAAAGATTATGGTTTGCAGCTTTGATCCGCAGTTCCTCATGCCGACTGACCTTCCTGATCCGTGACCTCGGTCACGGAGGAGCTCAGCGTCAGCTTGTCACCCTGGCAAAGGCTCTGGCCACGCAGGGCAGCTTCCAGGTCCATGTGGTGCATTTTTATCCGGGGGCCTTCGAGGCGGAACTGCAGGCGGCAGGCATTCAGACCGTGTGCATTGGCAAGAGGCATCGCTGGGACCTGGCAGGCTTCTTCCTTCGACTGCTCCGAGCCATGCGCGGACTGAAACCCGACGTCATTCACGGCTACCTGCATGAATCCAACCTCATGGCACTGCTTTTGAAGCCGCTTTGTGGTTTCCCAAAGGTCATTTGGGGCATCCGTGATTCTCAGACCGATGCCGCCACCTGGGGCATCCTGGGCAGGCTCAGCTTCCGCCTAAACTGCCTCCTCTCCGGCTTCGTGGACACCATCATTGCCAACTCACGGGCAGGCCGGGACTACTACATCAGGCAGGGCTATCCGAAGGAAGACTTCGAGGTCGTGCCCAACGGCATTGATGTCCAGCGCTTCCAGCCTCAGGCGAAGGCAGAAAACAGCGCCGTTTTCGGCCTCATTGGGCGCCTGCATCCAATGAAGGACCACGCGACCTTTCTGCGCGCCCTGGCCCTGGTGCCGCAGGCTCGTGGCGTGATTCTGGGCAATGGCGACGCGGCCTACACGCACGAACTAAAAAAGCTGGTCGAGAGCCTGGGCCTTGCACCGCGAATCGAATGGCGCCCCGCTCAGGATGACCTCACGGGCATCTACCCCGCCTTCGACTGCCTCGTCAGCACCTCTGCCTATGGGGAAGGCTTTTCCAATGTCATCGGCGAGTCCATGGCCTGCGGACTGCCCGTGATCGCCAGCGATGTCGGCGACTCCGCCTGGCTGGTGAATGACCCGTTGCGAGTCTTCCCAGCCGGAGATCATGAACGTCTGGCGAATCACATGCGCGACCTGATCGCCATGCCGCCTGAGGAACGCCGCGCCCTGGGCGCAAGCAATCGCCGGCGCATCGAACAGCACTTCACGATCGAAAAAATGGTCGAGCGCACGGCCAGGCTTTGCCTTTCGAATCATCCATCCATCCTCTGGCTCACCACCGGCCTCGGCACGGGCGGAGCTGAGATGATGCTCACGCAGGTCATCACGGGACTTCCGAACCATCGCCACCACGTCATCTCGCTCACATCAGGCGGCAAATACATCGAGCCCTTGCGTGCCGCTGGAGCTGCGGTTCACACCCTCGACATGCATGCAGGCAAACCGACGCTGGGTGCCTTGATCCGCCTTTGGAGGCTGGCGTGGAAGATCAGACCATATGTCGTGATGGGCTGGATGTATCACGGCTGCCTCGCAGCAGTGTTGGTCAAAATTTTCCGCTTTGGGCAAGGTCGAGTGATCTGGAACATCCGCCAGTCACTCTACGATCTGAGCTTGGAAAAGCGCGGCTCTGCTATGGTCATCCAGTCACTCAAATGGCTCGCACCTTTGGCAAAGCGCATCACCTACAATTCCCAGCTCAGTGCCAGGCAGCACGAGGCCATCGGCTATCCGCAAGCCAAGACACGGCTGATCCCGAACGGATTCAATTTGGACAAATGGTCTCCGAGTCACCGTGCCTCCACCTCTCCAAATCTTCGCATAGGCCGCTTCGGGCGCTTCACGGCCATGAAGGACTACCCCACCTTCCTCGAAGCAGCGGCCATCATCGTCCAAAGCCTGCCGAACACAGAATTCATCCTCGTCGGCACCGGCGTGGATGCCGCCAACACCGAACTCTCCACGCTGACCGAAAAGCTCGGACTTCAAAAGCATGTGCAGTTGCTTGGCGAGCGCTCGGACCTTCCTGAACTGACCGCCTCGCTGGATCTCGCCGTCTCTTCGTCAGCCTTTGGCGAAGGGTTCCCGAATGTCGTCGGGGAGGCCATGGCTTGTGGTGTGCCCGTGGTTGCCACTGACATCGGTGACACCGCCTGGGTCATGGGCGAAACCGGCATCCTCGTCCCCGCCAAAAATCCCGCCAAGCTCGCTGAAGCCTGCCTGCGCGTGCTGAACCTTTCCGAAGCCGAGCGTCGTGCCCTGGGCGAAAAAGGCCGCCAGCGTGTCGAAGCTCATTTTTCCCTCGCCAGCGTGCTCCAGCACTTCGACGAACTGCTCCAACTGAGAACTGAGAACTGAGAACCTATTTATGTGCGGCATCGCAGGCTATTTCACCCTCCCACGATCCAGGCCAGCCGAGCAAATGACTGCCGAGGTCACGCGCATGACGGATGCCATCATCCTGCGCGGCCCGGATGACAGCGGTGCCTGGGTGGATGCGGAAAACGGCATCGCCCTCGGTCATCGACGCCTCTCCATCCTCGACCTTTCCCCACTTGGCCATCAGCCCATGACCAGTGCTGACGGTCGCTTCGTCATCGTCTTCAATGGCGAGATCTACAACTTCCAGCACCTCCGCACTGACCTCGAAAAGTATGGCCACACGTGGCGCGGGCACTCGGACACCGAGATCATGCTCGCCGCCTTCCGCCAGTGGGGCATCACCGAGGCAGCGAAGCGCTTCAACGGCATGTTCGCCTTCGCCGTTTGGGACAAAGAGGAGAGCACATTGACTCTCGGACGCGACCGGCTCGGCGAAAAGCCGCTCTACTATGGCTGGCTCGGCGACACGTTCGTTTTTGCCTCCGAACTCAAAGCGATCCGTGCTTTGCCCGGTTTCAATGCCGCCATCAACCGGGATGCCATCTGCGCTCAGCTCCGCTTCAATTACATCCCCGACCCCTGGTGCATCTATGAAGGCCTGCACAAGCTTCCGCCCGCCTCGCACATCACGCTCAAAGCACCTGCCGACAAACCCACGCCGCAGCTCTACTGGGATCTCCGCCAAGTCATCGAGCACGGCCTCGACCATCCCTTCACCGGCAGCGAGAGCGAAGCCATCGACACCTTCGAAGCCCTGCTCAAAGAAGCTGTCGGGATGCGCATGGTGGCCGATGTGCCGCTCGGAGCTTTCCTCTCCGGCGGGGTCGATAGCTCCCTCATCGTCGCCATGATGCAGCAGCAGAGCGCGCGGCCTGTGCGCACCTTCACCATCGGGTTCGACGTGGCGGAATACAACGAGGCGCAGTATGCCAAAGAGGTCGCCAATCATCTCAAGACCGACCACACTGAGATGTATGTCACCGGTCAGGACGCGCTGGACACCATCCCGCTCATGTCCGGCCTCTACGACGAGCCTTTCAGCGACTACTCGCAGATCCCCACCTACCTCGTCTGCAAAATGGCGCGCCAGCACGTCACCGTCGCGCTCAGTGGTGATGCGGGTGACGAACTCTTCGGTGGTTACGAGCGCTACTTCGTCGGGCGCAATCTCTGGGACAAATTCGCCTGGATGCCGCCCGCTTTGAAAAAGCTCACCGCCGCCGCCATGACGGTGCTTCCACCGGGAGCGCTGAACTCACTCGGCAATCTCGCGAAGCCCGTTTTGCCAAAACGCCT
>CALDGV010000229.1 GCA_937941745.1 uncultured Prosthecobacter sp.
GAAAGCCATCCTCGATCCCAAGCGTCATCGCGAGGGACTCACGCCGCGCTGGCTGCTCGGTCTGGCAGGCTTCGCCCTGCTAACCACCCTGCCCGTGGCGATGCTCCACGCCATCGAAGGCGCGAAGCTGCGCGGTCGAATTCTGGACCGCAATGGCGTTGTGCTAGCGGAGAGCACACCGGAGAAAGTGCGAACCTATCCGCTCAAGACGCTGGCGGCGCATATGATCGGTTACACCCGCACACCCGATGAGAAACACGCGCAGTTTTATGGTGGGACCGCTTTAGAAGAGCAGCATGATGCCGAGCTTGCCGCAGGCAAGGACGTGACTCTGACGCTCGACATGCGCATGCAATCACTTGCGTATCGGGCCATGAAGGAGGCAGGCGTCACGCGTGGTGCCGCAGTCGTGTTGAATCCACGCACTGGAGAAATCCTCGCCGCAGTTTCGCTGCCCAGCTATGACCCGAATCTGTTCATTCCTTCCATCACCCGGGAGAATTGGGAAAGTTACTTGGGCAACCGGGACATCCCCCTGCTGAATCGTTGCGTGCGAGGCTTCGCGCCTGGCTCCACTTACAAGCTGCTCACCGGTCTGGCCGGCGGTGCCGCCGGCATCAGCGGGCAAAAGTTCAACTGCAGCGGCTCGGTGACCTATGGAAACACCATCATGCAATGCTGGAAGCAGCGGCAGGACAGCGGCGGGCACGGAGTGCTGGGAATGAGCGAGGCACTCGCCGCGAGCTGCAGTTGCTTCTGGTATCAGTTCGGCAACGCGGCGGGCATCGAGCAAAGCGAGAGCATGGGCCGCACGATCGGCTTCGGCAGCGCCTATGGAATCACGGATGACGAAGACAAAGGCATCCTGCCAAGCCCTTCTTGGCTGAAGCAATATCGGCCCATGGAAAAATGGTCCAATGGATACACGGCCAATACTTCCATCGGCCAGGGCATGGTGCTGGCCACGCCGCTGCAAATGGCGGTGCTGGCGGCCACCGTGGGCAATGGCGGCAAGGTGCCGCAGCCAGGCATCATCAAACAAAACGGGGAAATCACATGGCGCGCTGATTTGACCGCAGGAACGTTGAGCGCCGCCGATGTCGGGCAACTGCGCGAAGGCATGCGCCTCGTGGTGAATGGCGGCTCCAGCACCGGCAAGGACGCCAAGAGTGACAAAGTCATCATCGCGGGCAAAACCGGCACCGCGCAGAACTGGCGGCGGGACGCGAAGGGAGCACGGCAGGAGGACAATCACGGCTGGTTCATCGGCTTCGCGCCGTTTGAGAACCCGACGCTCGCCTTCGCCATTATTAAGAACGGGGCCAGGAGCGGTGGTGGTGATTGCGGCCCGATTGCCAAGCGCATCGTGGAAGAGGCACTGGCATTGCCATCGGATGGCTCCGGCGAGGTGAAGCCCGTGGGCGATGCTGCTGGAGACGCTTGGGAGATGATCGAGAAGGCACGAGCGAAGGTGGATGCCGAGGCCGATTCACTGAAGCAGGAAATCGAGCAGGCGGCACGCGATGCAAAGACGGGCTTTGCCTTGAACGAGTTCACAGTAAAGAACGGCCATGTGATCGTGCGAGGTGTCGCCTCCGGCATGATCCAGGCGCTGGAGTTTCGGGAGCGGTTGAACGAAATCGGCAAGCATCGGGGGATGGAGTGGCTCTTCCCGGTGCCTAAGACGCTGAAAGACGGGAAGCGGGTAGGATTCGAAGCTCTCGGCACCATTGCAATGTCTTGGAGACATGGAACGGGAATCGACCGTGTGAAAGAAGGGCTCCAGATTCTGGGTGACCCACGAGCTAGCGAAGGGGACGAGCTTCTAAAGATCGCCGGCTTGGCGGAGCTTCCTGAGGAAAAATGGGGCGTGCTCCGGGGTGAACTCGACGAGAACTCGGTACACTTTTATCTGCCAAAAGATAGCGTCGTGGGCTGGTTGCGCCGCTCATTTGGTGACCAGACAGACATCAAGTGGCTCACGACGGACGAAATTGTGGCGAAGCACTACAAGACAAAGAACGGTTGGGAGGTCGAGGCGTCCACGATGAAGCCCCAGCGCCTCATCAAGGTCAAGCTGACCAAGCCAACAGTCCTAACAAGTTCATTCTTCAGCCCGGTCTTTGAGGCGGAGAAAGCCGAAGCCCTGCGGTCAGCTTTTGACGCAAAAGCCGCGGCGATCAGCAGCGCGATCCGAAAAGCCAAACCCGATGCGAAAACGGATTTTGTGCTGACGGAACTCAAAATCGGCCACGGCGTGGTGACTATGCACGGAAGGGCCACTGGAATGATCGAGGCGCTCGAGTTCCGGGCAAAGCTGGAGAAAATCGGCGAGCAGTTTGAGATGGAGTGGGAGTTCCCCGTGCCCAAAACGATGATGGATGGCAAGCGTGTGGAGTTTCAGGCACGCGGCATCTACCAGCCGATTGGGACGAAGAATGAGAGAACCCAAGCGGCAAGTGGTGTGCTTCCACAAAGGCAGGCACCCTCCTCCATGCAGAAAGAAGCCCCGAGCAATCCGCGCGAACGCCACGTCAAGCTGGATGAACTGAAGGCCAAAATGAAGGCCCTGAGGGACGAGAAACCGTTCAACCAAACCGCCTACGATGAGCTCGTGAAGGAAATTTACAGACTTGCTTTCCACGAGCCGGCAGGGCCTGCGGAGTACGTCGGCACCATCGAGACGCGACCGGTCGAGCTGGCCAGATGGCAGGAAGTGCAAAAGAGCGGAGGCTTGGCAGCCTTGCCGTCAGAGGCTCTGGTGCAAGTGCTGAAGGAACGAGACACTCTGTTCCTCGGCGCGTCGTCCTCATTCTATTTTCGGTTTTCCTCCGCACGGGAAGAAGTGCGCAAGTGGCTGCTGGCGTCTCTTTCCGAAAAACGCCAAAAGTCGCAGGCCAAGTGGTTGCAGTGGCCGGAAGCGCCGGAGCCTTTTGATCGTGCCTACTTCGCGACGGATGAATGCCAGATCACGATTCACAGCCCGGACGGCAAGGTCGTTCATGTGACGGTGGTGAAGCGCAAGCGACCGATCCTGATCGCGCCAGACGAGGCGACGCCGCCAACGCCGAAGACGGCGGCTCCGAAGGAGTTGGAGGGTGTCGTCAGTGCTGACAGTCAGTGGCCCGCGCATCCTGTCCTGTTGATGAAAAATCCCTTCCCCCTCCACCTGAATGTCGAAGACACTTATCTTGAGGGGTAAGATGAACTGATGGCCGCCATGACGCAGCATCAACAACAACCTCTTCAACAAGGCCTTGCTGAAAAAGGCACGCTAGCCTCCCGCCCAAGCCCTACTTCAACAGTCCACTGTCCGTGAGCCATTCGGTGAGGCGTTGGGGCCAGCGGGAGGCGGCGGTGGGTTT
>CALDGV010000230.1 GCA_937941745.1 uncultured Prosthecobacter sp.
CGATGCCCTCATTCGCATCACCACGACAACGATCTGCGGAACCGACGTGCACATCCTCAAAGGTGAATACCCGGTGGCCAAGGGGCTCACAGTCGGACACGAACCGGTGGGCGTCATCGAGAAGCTCGGCAGCGCTGTCGAGGGCTACCGCGAGGGTCAGCGCGTCATCGCTGGTGCCATCTGCCCGAACTTCAACTCCTACGCCGCCCAGGACGGCGCCCATGCGCAGGACGGCAGCTATTTGATCGGACGCGGCGCCTGCGGTGTGCATGGCTTCAAGGCGACCGCCGGCTGGCGCTTCGGCAACCTGATCGACGGCACGCAGGCGGAATACGTGCTCGTGCCAGATGCGCAGGCCAACCTCGCGCCGATTCCCGACGGCCTGACGGATGAGCAGGTGCTCATGTGCCCGGACATCATGTCAACCGGCTTCAAAGGAGCGGAGAATGCCAACATCAAGATTGGTGACACCGTCGTCGTCTTTGCCCAGGGACCCATCGGCCTGTGTGCTACCGCCGGTGCACGCCTGCTGGGGGCCACCACGATCATTGGCGTCGATGGCAACGACCATCGGCTCGGCATTGCAAAGCAGATGGGAGCGGACATTACCCTCAACTACAAGACGTGCGACGTCGTTGACGAAGTGATGAAGCTCACCGGTGGCCGTGGCGCCGACTCGGCGATCGAGGCTCTCGGCACGCAGGCAACCTTTGAATCGGCCCTACGCGTCATCAAGCCGGGCGGCACACTGTCGAGCCTTGGCGTTTACTCAGAAGATTTGAAAATCCCTTTGAGCGCCTTTGCCGCTGGCCTCGGTGACCATCGCATCAACACAGCCCTCTGCCCTGGTGGCAAGGAACGCATGCGCAGGTTGATGAACGTCATCGCCGCCCAGCGACTCGACCTCGGCCCGCTGGTGACACATCACTACGCACTCGACGACATCGCCGCCGCCTACGACCTCTTCGCGCACCAACGCGATGGTGTGCTCAAGATCGCCATCAAGCCTTGAAGGGCTTCATCACGGACATTTCCAGCCCATGTATTGGCAAGCTGAGGGCCTGAGCGTGGCGTGCCTCACGGCAATGCTGAAGAGTAGCGATAGTTGAACCGGGCATTCGGTGCGGTGTCACCGTGGTCGAGGAAGTCGATGGCATCCGCGTCAGCGGAGATGTTGTCGGTCCACTTGAAGTCGAAGCGCAAGGGCTTGTCGGTTGTGAAGCCAAGCGCGGCACGTTCAATCGCGAGGTGGAGCTCGTTTGCGCCGGCTTGGAGTGTGGCGCTACCAATGGATTCCCAGGCCTGACCGTTCCAGCATTCCAAGCTGGCGACGTTCGTTGAACTACGAGTCTGATTGATGCGGAAATCGTGGCCGTGGCGGCCTGTCTTGGCGTTTTGATCTGTGTCGAGGAGCAGGACCATCCAATCCGCATCGGTGGCGGGTGTGAGTGGCTCGCGTGTCGTGATGTGGAAATACAGATGCGTGGAGTCATGGGCAACACGGGCCGTGTCGAGGTCATTGCGTCCGGTCTTGTTCGTGTAGCGGCCTGCGCCTGGGACACCGTCGTGATCACGGTGGGTCGTATCGTGCAGGCCGTCGAGATAGACGGGCTTCACCTCGGCCCATTGAGCAAAGTCACCGGGGATGGCCATGGTCTGAGCGGGTGATGCGGCGGGCACGGTTCGCGCACCTTTGTAACGGCGAATGTTGGCGACCATCTGCCAGTAGTAGTTGTCGCCATAACCGCCGCGCATGGGCTCGATGTCGCGGCTGAACTCAGCATCGAAGAGATCGACGAAGAAGGTCTCGCCCGGCGGCAGCACGCGGCCTTGGAAGGTCATGCTGCCATCGGAGAGAAAGCGCTGCGCCACCCATTCATTCCAGCCAGTGACGAAGATGAACTCCGGCTGGTGAGGCAGCGCGTGCCGCCACTGCTCGTCAAAGTAAAGACCCTCGCCGGATCGACACTCCGCAGGCACAGGCTGGCGACTGCCGTGAAAGCTGCGGCCGATGTTGTTGGTGACGTGCTGACTGACGCCGACGGGCACGCATTCGGCCTTGTTCGGAGCCTCATGCCAGCCGGGAACCTGCGGTGCAAAGTCGAGCCAGGGCCACTTGTCCTTGCCATCACCGAACCAGGCATGGCCCCGTGTCCACGCCCACGAGGTGCGCAAGGTGAAAAAGGCCTTCACTTCTTCGCTGACACCTTCGGTCGGGGTGATCAGCAGCGGCTTGCCCTTCCAGTGAAACCACAGATCGCGATGCCTGCCCGGCTTGTAAAACGTCTCCCACAAATGCCGCACGACCGGCAGGTGGTTCGCATAGGCAAACAGGGCGATTTTTGGCACCCGATGCCCTTCAGTCCGCATCTGCTCCAGCACGCCGCAGAGCACCTCGCGCTCGGCGTCATAGGTCAGGGCGTTGGTGACATCGAGAATGAGTGCGTCCACGCCCGCATCCACGAGCATCTGGACGTGCTTGCGGATCACCCACGGATCATCGGGCCGGTAATAACCAAAGCGGGGCTCGCTCCAGTAGTGCGGAGCTTGCACTGGCCCCCAGGCAGGCGCGGATGGATTCGCCTTCAGGATCTTCGCGATGTCATGGACCTGCGGGTTTCCAAACGCGGCGTGCCAGTTGAAGTAAAAGATGCCCACGGTGCGATCCGGCTTTGGTGCACCCACCTCGGCGCTCATCGGCAAGGTGCGCCCGAGGGCATCGGTGGCCACCCAGGTGTCTGGCATGGTGTCGCGAGGCTCAGAGGCCTCCAGTGACGCGATGATGCAGGCAAGCAGGATCAAGAACTGTAGCAGATGGCGCATGGCGAATAGCAGAGACAGAATCGACCTGTTCAACGCCTGGCGAACCCTGCCTTCAGCCTTCCACATGCCACAAGCACCTGCCTGAAAGGCACATGCTCGACATCACTTCGCCACCTTCTCCTTTTCGTCGCCATGAGAACCGGCACCACCTTTCGGGGCCGTGGTGTGGTCGCGGGTGCGAAGGTAGGCGACGAGGTCGCGGAGCATCTGGGGTGGCAGGGCCATGGCCATCGGCGGCATGGCGGAGACGGGCGGGGTGACGCTCTTGATCTGGCTGCGCGGGTGGGTGACGGCTTTGCCATCAAGGCCGATGACGGTGAGCTTCTCCGTCGTGTCTTCGGTGATGCGTCCGGCCACGAGCACTCCATCGGCGAGCGTGACGGATGACATGCCGAAACCAGCAGCGATCTCGGCATTCGGATTGACGAGTGATTCGACGATCTTCTCGGGTTTCAAGCGCTCGGCGACGAGATCAAGGGCCGGGCCCTGGATGCCACCGTCGTTGCCGACTTTGTGGCACTGGAGGCAGGCGCCTTGATTGCGAAAGACAATCTCGCCAGCCTTGGGATCGCCGCCAGTGATGCTGAGCATGGGCACGGCATCCATGGCGCTGGCGGCAAAGGAGGTGGCGGCCTGCTGCGCGGTGGTGTCCTTCGAGGTTTGCAGGGCGAGGAAGAGATCGAGCCACAGCTCGCGGCGCAATCCGTTGGATTCGCGCTTCGTCCAGCGCTCCAGAGCCTCAGCAGGATGCAGCGCGGCGATGATTTCCAAACCGGCACGCGCGGCGGGCAGCGGACCGCTGTCGGCGGCCTTGCGGGCGGCATCGACGAGGCCGTCGAGCTTCATCGCGAGGCCATGACGCAGCGCGGCGGCGGCGACTTCAGCATTCGCGTCCGTCAGATGCGTGGCGACGAGCTTGCGGGCTTCATCGGGGGCAAATTTGACAAGGCTGTCGAGCGCGGCAGTGCGGACGGCAGCCTGCTGTTTCGCATCCGCGACGAGGGAGGCGAGCGTGGTTGTTTCAAGCTGGATTCCGGTGTCGTCGGCGAGCTTCAAACCGAGCGCGGCGAGCCGGGGCGGCGGGTTGCTGGCGAGGAACTGCTTCAGAGCATCGCCAATGGTTCCGGCGAGATCCTTGATGCTGCGTGCTTCGCCTGGGATCGGTCGGTAGCCGCCGAGCACGGGATCGGTGGTGATGCGTTTTTCCCACAGGCGCAGTCCATGCAGCGCGGCCTCGCGAACGCTGAGATCGAGCGAGTCATTGGCAGCGTGCTGGAGGAGCAGGCGCGCGTGATCGGCACCGCCTTTGCGATAGCTGGCGCAAACGATGCGGCGCTGCACGAGCAGCGGCATGTCGGCGGCGAGTGTCAGTTTTGCCAAAGCCTCGCCAGCCGCAGTGTCGAGCGCGGCGGTGTCGTAGATGGCGCGGATGGCTTCATCGCGAATGGCGGTGTCTTTGTCGGCCAGGAAACGGACGAGTTCGGCGCTCTCCTGATGGCGTAGCTGTAGCACGGCGAGCAGGCGAAGCTCCGCGCTGGCATCGCTGGCAAGCGCGACGGCGCTTTCCACCGTGCCAAGGCGCTTCAAGGTGGTGCCGCAGGCATGGCGCAGCACGATGTCGGCACCCGCGTTGGCCTTTGCAGCCGCATGAACGGCCGCAAGGGCGGCTGCATCGCCGTTTTTTGCGACACGACTCAGCGCGATGATGGCGAGCGAGCGCACGCGCGGCGATTCATCACCGGTCATCTCAAGCAAACGCGCCTGCACACCTTCGCCACCTGCATCGCCAAGCGCACGGGCGGCATTGGCGCGGATTTCAGCCTCGGTGTCCTTGGAGAGTTCGATGAGCGCGGTGGATGCGGCGGCTTGTTTCTGCCGCGCGAGCTGTCCCAGACCCCAGATGCCGTTCAAACGGCTCGTCACCGGAAGCGCGGCGTTTTTGGCAGCGGCGAGGAGCACGGCCTGCCCTGCCTCACCACGCTTCACGAGTTCGAGCTGCGCCATCTGGCGCAAACGGCGGTCGGGCGATGCCAGCGCGGAGGCGAGTTGGTCAGGCGAATCGGTGGCCAGACCGCGCTTGAACATCGCGGCGAGTTCTGCGGCCGCTTTTTGCAGAGACGCATCTTTGGGCGTGAGCTTGTGGATGGCGCCGTTGGAGTTCACAGACCATCCGCCGCCGAAATCGCAGATGTAGATGCTGCCGTCAAAGCCCTGCTCGACATCGCTGGCACCCACGCCTTCGACCACCAACTCTTCGCTGGCGACAGCGAAGCCCGCGCCGCTGCCCTTCACACCATAGGCGGTGATCTTGCAGCTCTGCGGCGCGCCGCCGTAGTCGGCCAGCAGGAACTTACCACGCAGATCCTCCGGCGCGGTCTGTCCCGTGATCCAGGCGAGGCCGGAGGGACCGCGGCTCACATTTGCCGCAGGCGGATAGGCCCACTGCGGACGGTTTTCGCCCTGCGTGGCAAACATCTTCTCCGCCACCCACACGCTGACCTTGGGATGAAACTCCTCCCAGTCCATGTGATCCACATACTGATGCGCGCACTGGTGGCTCATGTCCCAGCCGGAGTCCGTGCCCTCCAGCGCATAGACCATGCGCGCCTTGTCCCCGATGTCGCCGGTGTTGTCGAAGGTGAAAAGATTGCCGTGCTCGTCGAAGGCCAGCTCGGTGGGGTTGCGCAGTCCGTGGCAGAAGACCTCAAAGCCGGTGCCATCCGACTCGCAGCGAAAGATCGCGCCCTTGCCGCCCTCGGCGAGCACCTTGCCCTCCTTCGTGGTCACGTGATAGCCGCGGTCGCCGATGCTGAAATACAGCCGCCCGTCCGGCCCGCGCACGATGCCGTGCAGGTCGTGGCCGATGAAGGAAACACGCACACCGAAGCCGGTGACCAGTGGATCATTCGTGTCCGCGATGCCATCATCATTCGCATCGGTAAGCTTTCTCACACTCGGGATGCAGGTGAAATAGACGGCGTCATCCTCCGGCAGCACGGAGAAGCCGAGGCCGTCGAGCTGCTCGTAAAAGCTGTCCGCGAAGACCGAACGCTTGTCGGCCGCTCCATTGCCATCGGCATCCTCCAGACGGATGAGGCGGTCGGCGGTGTTGGTCCAAAAACCCTCCGGCACACGCCCTGGGATCGAGTTTTGCAGCTTCACGCGGTCCTCCAGCGTCCGGGACTGAAAGTCGCCGCGGATGAACTCATTGATGCCGCGCAGGTCCGCCACGCCCTGCCAGAAACGGTTCACCTCCGCCACGAAAACGCGCCCTTTGCGATCCATGCCGAAGCTGCCGGGATTTTGCACAAAGGGAAAGCGCACCCAGGTGCTGGCGCTGAGGCCCGGATGCTTCACCAGCCCGGAAAAAGCCTCCGGCTGGTTTTTCATCGCCGGCATCTCGGTCACGACCGGCTGCTGCCGCTGCTGCATCTCCTGCGGCGTGACCGCATGCGCGGACATGGAGGCGAGCAGGACGAGGATGGCGGGAGGGGACAGCTTTTTCATGCGGGCGGGAAGACTTTACGAAAAAGCTACCACAAGTGGGTTCAGCTTTGCCCGGAAAATCTGCCGGCTGCGGCAAGACCGCCATGCTGTCGCCTCAAGGCAGCGCGTTGTTCTTCGAGCCCACGCACATCAGCTCCTTGCCGGTGCGGATGTAGATGCGGCCGTTCGCGATGGCGGGCGTGGCGTTGATCGGTGCGCCGAGCTTCGTGGCGGCGAGGCGCTCGAACTTCGTGCCTGCCTTGATGACGATCAGGTCGCCCTGCTGGCTGCCGCAGTAGATCTTGCCATCGGCGGCCACGGGGCTGCTGAAGAACTTCGCGCTGCCCTGCACGCCTTCGACACGCTCCTCGTAGAGCGTTTTGCCGGTTTTCGACTCGACGCAGCGCAGGATGCCACCATCGCCGAGGAGATACAGATGCTCGCCGATCATCAGTGGCGAGGGCGTGTAAGGCAGGCCCTGGGGAACCTTGAAATCCACGGGCACGGGCTTGCCGCTCTTGAGATCGAGCGCGGCCACCTCCTTCACGCCGCCGCCGGAGCCGAAGGTGCAGAAGTAGAAGTCGCCACTGAGCACGCCGGACCCGAGACTGCGCTGGCGGTAGCCAGGGTTGTGCTTCCAGTTGATGGCACCGGTTTTGAGATCGAGCGCAAAAACGCCGCTGCCGCTGTTGGCGCAGATGACCTCCTTTTTGCCATCGGCAAGCTGGCGCACGATAGGCGTGGAGTAGGCGTTGCTGGTGTAGGGGATCTGCGTGCGCCAGACCTGCTTGCCGCTGGCGGCATCCAGCCCGACGACGCAGGCGGTCCATTTCACATTCGGATCGGTAACACCCGCCTCCTCGGCATTCCATGAGAACTCGCTGCGCACGATCATGATGCCGTCCGCCACCACGGGGGAGATGCCCGTGCCGTGCTCGTGGATGTAATCGGCCACATGCTCGTTTTTCCACAAAAGCTTCCCACCGTGATCGAGCGCGAGCGCCTGGATGTTGTGGCCGCTGCTCCAGTTGATGTAAACGCGCTCCGCATCCAGGAAGGCGGAGCTGCTGGCGAAGGAGTTGAGCGATTTGTTGATCTTGTGGGGCTGGAAGGTCTCCTCGTGCCGCCACAGCTCGCGACCATCCTTCGCTGAATGCGCGATGACGGCGCGTTTGTTGTCGCCCGTCTCGGCGGTGATGACAATCATGTCTCCCCACAGCACTGGCGAGGACCAGCCCTTGCTCACCGGCACGCGCCAGTGCGTCGTGGCCTCATCCACGATATTCGGCAGCGGCCCGCTTTCGACCACGCCCGCTCCATTCGGCCCACGGAAGCGGTTCCAGTCATTGGCGGCGAAGAGCGCAGTGGAGACGAGGCAGAATCCGGCGAGGAGGAAGGACGTGGGTTTCATGGCGTGAAGGCAGGCTAATACAGGGGTTTTTCCCCTGGTTTGTCAGACCTGCGCCACAAACGATCACGCACCCCCAGACTCCACCGTGAGTGTGACGGCACTGCTGGTGATCTGGCCGCCAGGGGCGATGATGCGCACCGTGTAGTTGCCTGAGTGCGATGAGTCGGCCGAAGGAATCGAATAGGTGCGGTCGATGGCACCGATGATGTCCACGCCGTCCTTCTGCCACTGGTAAAGGATGGGGCCGGTGCCGCTGGCCGTCACAGAGAGGCTCGCTGTCTGCCCGTTCTGCACGGTCAAGGAGGCGGGAGGCACGGTGATCTGCGGAGGCACGGGCACCGGGTCCGGTGGGACGGGCGCATTGGGAGTGACCTTCACGCGATAAAAGAGCCGGTCTGCCACGCCAGTGATCTGCGGGATCACTTGGATAGTTTTCAAGCTGTCGCCAGCGCCTCCTACCACGACGGGCTCCAGACGCACGTTCACACCGCCTGCGGCAGTGCCTGAGGGCTGCCAGGTGCTGAGATCAGCCGACCATTCATAGGTGGCGGTGGTGTCACTGCCATGCTCCGCCGCCCGTGTGTGCTCCAGAAAAGGCAGGCCCGAATTGGAGAGCAGTCGCAAACCTGTGGAAGCCGCTCCGGGATGCTGCCCGAAAAACCGTTCCAGCCCACTGGCGATGCCATCGTCATCTGGATCATCCCCGAGACCTGTCTCCGTGCCGAGACCGCTGAAACCGGCGATCCATGAAGCAAAGTTCTGCTGCTCACTCCGGACTTCGAAGCCACCTCCATCGCCCTCGGCGCGTGCTCCGTTTGCCAGCAGGTTGATCCGGTATCCTGCCACAGATCCGATGCCAGAGGCGGACACATCCGTGGCAATGCCGCTCCAGGTTACCTCCACCGATTGTCCGGGGGCGAGTGCGCCGATGATGGCCTGAGCTGCGGTGGTGAGGACAAGCGGCTGCACAGCGCCCGTGACGGGTGTCGGCACGAGTTCGGCGGTGACGTTTGAAGCGGCAAAACCGCCGGCATTCACGATGCGGGCGCGCAGGCTCACCGGTCCCGGTGCCGTGCGCGTGGCATCAGCCGTGCCATGCAGACCGTGTGAGAGTGTGACGACCAGCGCGGGCGCGGTGATGCCGCTGCCTGCCGTCTGTGCCGCAGCCTCCGCCGCATCAAAACTGCTGATCGCAGCCGCAGTGGCATCCACGAGGGCGAGCAGACCGGCCGTGGTCATGGATGGGTCCGCGAGTTGCGGGGCAAAGTAGCCTGCCGTGGCTGGATACATTTCTGCAAGGGCGGCACGCAGCTCGATGGCGGCGTTTTGGAGGTCGGTGTAGGCGGCATTGAGCACCGGGTCAGCAGGCGAGGCACTCAGCGCACGTGCGCGGGCCTGGAGCAGCGCGGCCTCGATCTGATCTTCGAGCGCACCATTCAGCGCCAGCATGTTTTCCGCAGCGGTGAGCGCCGCGGCGGCGTCCGAAGCCACTACCGCAGCACGGAAAGCAGCCAGCTCGTTGGCAAAGCCGGGAGGCAGCGGTGCGGCGGGCGGTTGATCGGCGGATGGAGCCTCGGAAGCGGTCACCAGGAGTGAATCGGCCGCAGCCGGCGCAGGTGCCGGAGTGCCCATGCCTCCGGGGAAAAAGGCCCGCTCCGCTGCAGAGGGCGTGTCCTCAAAAGTAATGTCTCCGAGCGTGATCAGGTCATCCGTCACCGCTTTGACCACGAGGCCGAGGTTCAGCACCTTGATGAGGCGGGACATCATAGCTGCTACCTGCCCACCGGGGACCTTGCCCGCCGCATCGGCATAATCGGCCACATAGCCAAACTTCGTCGCTGTATCATCGATGAGACTGGACTGCGCCATGGCGAGGTCCGCCTTCTCCTCCGCCTCGATCGCCTGGGCCAGCGCAGCCACATACGCCTCCGCCACCGTGCCGGAGGCTTGCTGCCCGCGTGCCCGCACCTCTGCGAGGTCGAAGTCCTGCTGCGTCTGCGCCACATACGCACTGGCGATGATGCGTCCTGCCACCTGCTCGCCGAGAAGCTTCGCGAGGTTCTCCAGCAGCTTCTTTCGCCCCTCCCCCTTGGCAGAGTCCCACTCGCCGCTGGCAACGACTCCCAGCGCGGTCGCAATGATGGTGGCGCTGCTCTGGTTCACCAGTTCGGCCCCCCAGGGCGGCAGCATGGCCTGCGATCCCTGCACCAGTGCCTTTTGCGCCACATCCGTGGCATGCTTCAAGCCGGCGACCATGATGTTGAGAGCTAACGTTTGCACCCGCTCCGAGAGCGGGCTGTCCGCCACCTCGGCCGCCACGGCCGTAGCCACCTGGGCGCTCGCCTCCTTCACTGCGAGAAAGGCCACCAAATTGTCTGCGAGGAGCTTGCCCGTATCCTTTGCCAGCGGCTCCACCACCGCGTAGATGCGTGTCATGCTCTCCGTGGCCACCAGCAACCGGGCCAGCGCCTGATCGTGCCCCTGGTGCGCGGCATGATCCTCGGGGAAGAGGTGGTTGCGCAATGCGGCGAGGCTCTGCGCCCGCTCAATGTCGTAATCCAGCACCACGAGGCCGGTGTCGCGCAGCTTCACCAGTTCGGTCTTCAGCTTTTCCTGGAGCAGCACCGGCAAGACGAGCCGCACGGTGCCATCGAGCACCTGCTGCGGCCTCACCGCCTGGTAGGTGCGCTGCCAGTCTCCTTTCACGAGCTTGATGTCATGCAGGTCCAGTGGTTCCACATTCAATCCGTCCATGCTGAAGGCACCCGTCGCGTCCGTCACCGCGCTGGCCACCACGCCCAGCTCACCGGCGATGAAGGTCACTGTCACACCGGCCAGGGGCGCACCCGCATTGCCCAAGCGGTTGGAGTCATGCACTTTGAAGCCGGGTGGCCCCTCGTCGAGATCAAGCAGAAAGCCCTTGAAGTAGGGGGTGCCACCCGGTGCATCAATGTAGTCCCCGTATCCCGCGATCTGGCGCAGGTTGTTGATCGCCATGGCCGCTTTCAGGTGCACAAATCCAGGCCCGCTGCCGTCGGCGAGCAGACCCGCAGCCAGCACGTTCAGGTCGTAGGTCTGCCCTTCAATCCTGGCAAAAGCCGTCTCGCCCGCGCCGCCTGTGCCCGAATGGAAGCCTACGATGTCCCCCGCGTCGTTAATGTCACGTGCCTCGCCGCTGGTGGCGGTGATGCCGGGAATCTCGGTCATGACGCCGCCTACCAGCAAAAAGGGCCGCGGGTAGTGTTGCGCATTCTCTGCCCAGCCAACAATTTCACCCAGATCATTGATGGCGAACGCCACACTTTGGTAGCCACCGAACGTGCCGAGATCGATGGGCGTGCCGTCCTGAAACAGCGTCGCGTGCATGGGCCTGAGGTGCTCGGGCAGGGAGACGGAAAAACTCTCTGACCATCCCACCACCTGGCCGAAGCTGTTGATGTCCTGGGCTTCAGAGTTGTGCAGGTAAGGAAATGACCCGCCGGGAAGGACCCCGAGATCCGTCATTCCACCATTCGCAAACTTGTAGGCATGCAGCACCGTGATCGGCGGGACCTCTGGGCCAGCGGGATGCTCAACTCCAAAAGTACGGGCCACTCCGACGAGATGGCCTAGGTCATTGATGCCGATGGCAGTGCGATAACGGTCAAGGTCCTGGGGGTGAGGCGGATACATTGCCGGCACAACCACCTCCACCACGCCATCCTTCCATCGCCCAGCACTGCCGTCGTTGAAGGACACTGCCACCTGGCCGCTCGCATTGATGCCGCCTGCGGCGTTCACCCCCTGAGGCGCGCTGATCTCCGTCATATCGCCGTAATGCCACACCCTGAAACCTTGAGAAAAATCGCCTCCTAGCACCTTGCCAGAATCGTTCACATCGATGGCATAGCCAATGCCGTCGAGCGCATACAACTCCACCGCCCGCAAGGCTGGCTGCGCCTGAGATGTCCCGCCAAATCCGAGCAAGCCCCAAAGGCAGAAGCCAAGCATGAGCCAACCAGGCCAGACATGCTTTGCACATGACCAGCCTAGACCAACCTGATGATTCCAACTTTGCCCGGCACATGTGCCATCAGCCTGAATGCCAAGTATTCGGGTTCTCATGATTAGCGTAAGCCCGTCGCCTAACACAGACCCCACGCGATCACAATGATCTAATTCAGCGACACACAGACGCCATACAGATCATTTGAGTCTCACAACTCAGCCTAACTACTTCCCCACCGGCGGAGCAGTTGGAATCAGACCTTCTTTTTTCTTCTTCTCCACTTCGAGGCGGGCCTCGGTGGCGTAGGGGTTCAAAGGCA
>CALDGV010000231.1 GCA_937941745.1 uncultured Prosthecobacter sp.
CATTGCTGGAGCGGCGGTTGATGCAGTAATGGCAGTCGTAGAGGCAGGCGTTGGTTAAGAGCACCTTCAGTAGCGACACGCAGCGACCGTCCGGTGTGTAACTGTGGCAGATGCCCATGCCACCGGTGGAGCCGATGCCTTTGCCATCGCGCGAGTCCTTCCGCGCCGCGCCGGAGCTGGCGCAGGACGCGTCATACTTCGCCGCATCAGCGAGGATTTCGAGTTTGCGCGTGAGGTCCATGAGTTCGCGCGAACAGTCAACAGAAGCCTCTTTTTGTCATCTGGGCAGATACTGTTCAGGAGAAAAAATCACGACAGACTTTCCTCTGGGTCATGCCCGCCGCCACGCCTCCTGTCTGTGGTCCGGCCGATGAACTTTTGAGACAAATCAGGGGCATGAGCACACGCCGCGTCTCCAAGTTTCCAGCCTACCCGGCCTCTGACTGTCTGAGCCAGCTTCCGGAAATCGAACGTGCTGTTGCCAGGGTAATGCGTGGCGGCCAGTTCATCCTCGGCCATGAAGTACGTGCCTTTGAAGAAGACTTCTCAAACTACCTTGGCGTGGAAGAAACGGTGGCCGTTGGCACAGGCACCGATGCCATTGAACTGATGCTGCGTGCCCTGGACCTGGGCCAGGGAGACGCCGTGGTGATTCCCACCTTTGCACCATCCGCCGTGGCTGCAGGGGTAGAGCGTGCGGGCTGCACCGTCGTGCTTGCAGATGTGGAGCCCGAGTCGCTCACCCTCTGCCCCGATGCCCTGGATGAGATTTTGAGCTCGGATCGAGGCCGTCAGGTCCGTGCCGCGCTTGCGGTGCATCTGTTCGGCCATCCAGCGGACTGGGAGCGCCTTAGCGCAGTCGCCCAAAAACATGGGATTGAGCTGCTGGAAGACGCAGCCCAGTCTCATGGAACACGATGGAGGAACCGGCTGACAGGAAGTCTGGGGCGCATGGCAGCCTTCAGTTTCTACCCGACGAAAAACCTGGGAGCCCTGGGTGACGCCGGAGCAGTCACCACATCGGACCCAGACCTGGCAGAGCGTCTCCGGGAACTTCGGCAGTATGGCTGGAGACGGCGCTACATCAGTGATCAGCGGGGAGGCATCAACAGCCGCATGGATGAACTGCAGGCAGCGATCCTGCGCGCCAAGCTGCCGCTGCTGGAGGCCCAAGTATCGCGCCGCCGAGCACTGGCGGCACTTTATCAGGAATGGCTGCCCTCGGGCATCCATCTTCCCGGCACCCAGCCGGGGGCATCCCATTCCTGGCATCAGTTTGTCGTGCGGCTGGCAGATCGAGATGCTTTGAAGGAGCATCTGGAGCGAGCCGGCATCCCCGTGGCGGTTTTGTATCCGGCCTGTCTTCATGAACAAGGTGCCTGGGCAGGCTCAGACACCTTCGCCAACGCAGAAAAAGCCGCTCGTCAGGTGCTGGCACTCCCCCTGCATCCACACCTGAGCCCGGAGGCGGTGATGAGCGTGGCCGAACAGATTCGCGAGTACCTGCATGTCGCCTCATGAGCATCACCTCCTCCGCCAGGCGGAAGACACCTACTGGTGGTATGCCGTGCTCCACCGGCTGGTGATGCACGAACTGCGCCAGCACCTTCCCCAAGGCAGCACCATCCTGGACGCGGGCTGCGGCACCGGCGGACTGCTGGCCAAGCTGTCCATCTGGGAGACGCATGGGGTGGATCTTTCGACGGAGGCCGTGCGGCTTTGCCACGAACGCGGCCTGAGCCAGGTACAGCGTGGCAGCGTCAATGCGCTTCCCTTCCCTGATGCTCACTTCGACGCCGTGCTCAGCCTGGACGTTCTCTACCATCAAGAGGTGGATGAGAGCCGGGCCTTGGAGGAAATGAGCCGGGTTTTGAAGCCTGGTGGCATTTGGATCGCAAATCTGCCTGCCTTTGAGTGCCTGCGAGGAGGTCATGACTCCGCCGTGTGTGGCTCCCGCCGCTACAAATCCTGTCATGTGCGCCGACGGCTGAGACTGCATAACCTGGAGCTTGTGATGACACATTACTGGAATGCCTGGCTTTTCTTTCCGCTCTGGATCTGGCGGATGCAGACCCGGAAGGACGCAAACCCGACTTCTGACCTCCGCCCTCTGCCGTCTGCCTTGAACAGGCTGCTGACCTTGGGAGGTAGGGCGGACGCCTGCTTGAGCCGTCATCTGAAAATTCCCTTCGGCAGCTCTCTCTTTGTGACAGCCAGCCGAGGCACACGGGATCTATGAACCAAACGCTTCCAGAGCCGGAATTCAGCTTTGTCATTCCCCTTTACCAGACAGGAGAAGGACTGCCGAAGCTCGTGAGCACCTTCCGCGAGCTTTGGATCGAGGAGCCCTGGGAGCTCATTCTGGTGGATGACGGCAGCACCGACGGCACCTTTGCCCAGGCCAGCCTGCTGACGCGGGACTTTCCCGCCGAAGTCACCCTGGTGGAACTGGCACGCAACTTTGGCGAACACGCCGCCGTGCTGGAAGGCTGCCGAAGAGCCCGAGGCCGCTTTTTGGTCACCCTGGACGATGACCTGCAAAACCCTGTGGACGAGGCGGTCCGCCTCCTGCGCCATCTGCGGGATGCCGGGGATGCCGCCGAAGTAGTTTATGCCAGATATGAGCGCAAACAGCATCCCGTGCTGCGAAACCTCGGCAGCCGACTGGTGAACCTGGCCGCCACTGTGCTGATCGGCAAGCCTGGAGACCTCTATCTCTCCAGCTTCAGGGCTCTGCGCCGGGAGCTCGTCGAACGCATCAGCAGCTACCGCGGCCCCTACCCTTACCTCGATGGCCTCATCCTGGGCGCCACCCGCCGTATTCAAACTCTGGCTGTGCGGCACGAACCACGCCATCAAGGACAGAGCAACTACACGCCGCAGAAACTCCTGCGCCTGACCATGAGCATCCTGTTCGATTTCAGCATCCGCCCGCTCAGGCTGGCCGGTGTCCTGGGCGTCCTGCTTTGCCTCGGAGGCGCGCTGCTTTTGGGGACTGTTTTGATCGAAGCACTTTGGTTTGGATCCAGGCAGGCTGGCTGGCCATCCATCATGGGCGTGATGGCCATTTTCGGAGGCACCCAGCTCCTGATGCTCGGAATCATCGGCGAATACGTCGGCAGGGCCTTCCTCATCGTTTCAGGCAAGCCTCAGTCCCTGGTGCGCACCAGCCTGAACTGCCGGCCGGAGCTTTCTGCCACCTCATGAACACCACACCGCCCATCGCACTGCCGGAGGGGGTGCGCCTGATCGATCTGCCGCATTTTGACCAGGCGGCACGAGGCTGCCTGACCGTGGCAGAAGCACCCGAAAACCTGCCCTTCATCCCGCAGCGGCTCTTCTGGATTTCCCAAGTCTCCAACGGTGAGGCGCGTGGAGATCACGCCCACCGTCAATGCGCTCAGTTCATACTCTGCATCCACGGATCCTGCCAGGTCAGGCTGAGTGATGGCAGCGCTGACTGCCAGATCCAGCTGGGTTCAGCCAGCCAGGGACTCTTCGTGCCGCCACTGACCTGGGTCAGTTGCCACCCTGACAATGCCGATTCTTGTTTGCTCGTCTTGGCCTCCAGACGCTATGAAAAGGAGGATTACATTTTTGACCTTCAGGAAATGCGCTTCCTGCGTTCCACTGCTTCCGGATCATGAACTCCCCTTCCTCACCCGCCCTCTTTGGAGTCTGGTCCGACCCTGAGCGCCTGCCACAACGCATCACTCTACGACTACGGCAGTGGCCGCCCAGCCTGGTGATGTTCATGCTCAGCTTCATGGCGGTCTTTGTCGGCTGGGTGGATCATCAGACCGGCTGGGAGCTCAGCTTTTTCATCTTCTACTCCATCCCTGTCCTGCTCTCCGTGTGGTGGGTCGGCGCCAGCGCCGGCGTCTTCATGGCAATCGTCTGCGGCATCGTCTGGTGGGTTTCCAACCAGTGGACCAGTCCCTACCATACCGTCTGGGGCTACGCCTGGGCGACTCTGAGCCGGGTGTTTTATTTCGGCATCGTGGTCTATGCCGTCACTGCTGTCCGAATGCGGCAGGAGGCCGATGCCGCGAGGATTCAAGCCTTGGAAGAGCGGCGTCAGTTGGAGAAGGACATCGTCACCGTCAGCGAGCACGAGCAGCAGCGGATCGGCCAGGACCTGCACGATGGACTTTGCCAGCAGCTTGCCGCCATCGGCTGTGCGGCCAGAGTGCTTGCGGAAGACCTGAAGGCAGGAGGCTACGCCCAAGCAGAGGATGCCGCCGCGATTGAAGAATCACTAAGACAGGCGGTGATGGAGGCACGTGACATGGCACGTGGCATTTTCCCCGTTCAAGTGGACCGCATCGGCCTTTCAGCAGCACTTCGAGACCTCTCCGTCACTACCTCAAGGCTCACAGGCATCAACATCGAGGTGGATGATCCGGGAGAGGTGCATCTCGACTCCCCGGAAACCGCCATGCATCTTTACCGGATTGCGCAGGAGGCAGTCGCCAATGCTGTGCGGCACGCCCAGGCCACATTTGTGAGGATCAAAATCCATCTGGATGAGCAGTTTCTGAGCTTGATCATTGAAGATGACGGCTGCGGCCTGGGCGGCAAAGGCGCGAGAGCCAGCGAAGGCATGGGGCTGCGAACCATGCGCTACCGCGCTCAGGTGATCGGAGCCTCCCTTTTTATGGAGCCAAGACTGGGCGGCGGAACACGTATCCGCTGCATGATGCCGCTTTCCACCCCCACGAACCATGCCTGACACTGCCCGCACCAAACCCTGCAAGGTCCTTCTGGTGGAGGATCACCCCATGTTCCGAGAGCATCTGAGCGCCCTGATCCGACGCGAACTCGGCCTCTCCATCTGCGGGGAGGCGGACAATATTCAGGATGCCATGAGCCTCATTGAGGAGCATCAGCCTGATGTCGCCATCCTGGACATCACCCTCCGAGGATCGAGCGGGCTGGAACTGCTCAAGGACCTCAAAGCCCGCGGCATTGAGCTCAACGTCCTGGTGCTTTCCATGCATGACGAGGACCTTTACGCCGAGAGGGCGCTGCGTGCCGGTGCCCGTGGTTACATAAGCAAAAACGAGGCCTCCCAGGAAGTCATCACCGCCATCCGCAGCGTGATGAACGGCGAGGTCTATGTCAGCCGGAGCATGAATGCCAAGCTGCTGGCGCGCATGACGCAGAAAGCCGGCAAGAACAAGCTCACAGGGCTCGAACTGCTGGCCGACCGTGAACTTGAGGTCTTCCACCTCCTGGGCAAAGGCCGCAGCACCCGTGAAATTGCGGACGCCCTGCACCTTGGCGAATCCACCGTCGAAACCTACCGGGCCCGCATCAAGGACAAGCTGAATCTCCGCAGCGCCGCTGAACTGTATCTTCGCGCCGGAGAATGGGTCAGGGAGCACGGGGCATGACAGGGGACGAGCGGCAGCCGCTACAAGCCCTGTCTGTGGCAGCAAACCGCCTTTCGCGCTGAAATGGCGGCGGTTTAACCAAAAAACCGCCGCCCTATGAAAGAGCCTTCCGCATCCTCATCGACCTCCTCCATCCCAGGTTTCAGGCGTTACCTCATCCCTCTTTTGATGGCCGGCCTGTGCTGGCTGATGTATGGGCATACGCTCCACCACGAAAACGTCCTCGATGACGGACTTTATGTGACGGAGAATCCTTACCTCAAGGACGGCCGGAGCTTTCTCTACCCTTTTGAATTCAAGGAATTTGCCCGCAGCCATGCCGTGCATGGCACCAGTTCAGACGTGACGCTGAACTTCATCACCCGTCCGGTCACCTACGCCACGTTCTTTTTGAACCTGCAGCTGGACGGCAAAGCCACCCCAGGCTTTCGCCTGATGAACATGGGCTTCCACCTGCTGAACGCCCTTCTTCTCTACCACTTGTGCCAAAGACTGACAGGACACTCCAGAATCTCACTGATTTCAGCACTGGTGTTCTTGTGTCATCCACTCGCCACGGAGTCTGTAACATACATTGCACAAAGATTTGAACTGCTCGTCACACTCTTCGCACTGGCTGCACTGATCAGCTGGCTCAAAGCGGGTGAGGCTGACGAAATGAACGAAAAAGCAGGCATGCGTTGGAGGGTGGCAAGCCTTGCCTTCACCCTTCTGGGAATGCTCTCGAAGGAAAGTGGCTTCCTGATCCCCTTCCTCATCCTGGGCATGGACATCCTGCTCAACAGAAAATCGGCCCTCAAAACCCTCTGGTCCCTGCGCTGGCATGCCCTGCTGCTGCCGATCGTTCCAGGACTGATCCTGGCATTTCACTTCATCAATGATGTCGAAGGCACCGGAATCGCCGGAGCACTTCACATCACCAACGTCAGCATCAATCCGGTGACCATCTCCGATTATGCAATGACCCAAGTCTGCGCCTGGCTGACATACCTTAGGCTGATCCTGCTGCCTTACGGTCAGAGCTTTGATCATGATTATCCGCTTGTGACTTCGCCGCTTGACCCTCGTTTCATGATGTCCGCAGCCATCATCGTCACCCTGCTGACCGCCTCGTTCATGTTCTGGAGGCGCAGCCACAGGCTTGGAGGTCTAACGCTATCAGGCCTGGTCTTTTTCTTGGTTACGTTGGCGCCTTCATCCAGCATCATTCCTCTGCCTGACGTTTTTGCAGAGCATCGAAGCTACCTCGCTTCCGCAGGCATCATCATCAGTCTCGCCGGAATCCTCCTGTGCCTGCAAAGCTGGAGTCCCACCTTCAGCAAGCCTTTGAATTACTCGCTTGTTGCGGTCATCCCCATACTGATGCTTTGCACCCTCACGCGCAATGAGGTCCTCAGATCCCGCGAGTCCATCTGGCAGGATGCTTATGCCAAGGGCTCCGAGAGAGCCAGGGTGCTGAAGGGGCTGGGAATCGCCGCCTTCAATGCAGGCAGGCCGGAAGAAGCGATCAAGCTTTTCCAGCGCTCAACGCAGAAGCATCCCAAGGACTTTGAATCGTGGCACAATCTCTGCCAGCTCCTGATCCGGAAAGGGCGCTTTCAGGAGGCGCTGGATCAGTCCAGGGCGGCAGTTCAAGAAGTCGGCCCACTCCTACCGCTCGCCCACATGCATGCTTATGCGCTAAGAGGCCTGGGCCATCGGCAGCAGGCTGTGGAGGTCTGGAATGAAATTGCGCGGGTCATCCCTGACCAGCGCGAAGCCCATCTGAATCTGGCTGAACTCATGGTGGAGGCCAATCAATGGGCCAGGGCAGCCATGCACCTGAATGCTGCTGAACGCAGTGGCCCCCTGAGCCCTGAGCATGCGGCGCTAAAAGCCAGGATCACGCCTCAAATCGCCGGCAACCCATAAAATCCCCGATGCATCTTGCCTTCGCGTCGCTGTTTTTCCTGGGTTCTGGCGCTTCAGCACTGATCTATCAAATCTGCTGGCAGCGGCTTTTCGTGGTGTTCGCAGGCGGCGATTTGCCAGCCATCACGGTCATCGTGGCGGCCTTCATGCTTGGACTAGGGCTGGGCAGCTCACTGGGAGGCCGCATGGCAGACCATCAGACCCAGCTGCGTAACGTGATCAGCTTTGTCCTTGTCGAGCTGGCGATCGCAGCCTGGGGTGTCGGCAGTGAATGGCTCTACCATGACCTTCTCTACCAAAAGCTCGGGACTCTGGCCAGGGCCAGGGTGACCAGCCATGTGCTGCTTTTTCTAATGCTCATCCCACCCACGATCTTGATGGGGCTTTCCCTGCCACTGCTGGCAAGGGCACTGACACCGTCGCTTCAGCAGGCCCCGGCAAACATCAGCCTTCTTTACGGCTTGAACACACTGGGAGCAGCTGCTGGAGCCTTCATCACCCCATGGTGCCTTGTGCCGCTCTGGGGCATTTCAGGCGCACTGCAAATCGCCGCAGCGCTGAACGGAATTTGCGCCTTCGGCATCGCACCACTGATCTGGCTCAAGCGCAGAGAAAGGACCGATGATCTTCAAAACGTGGATGTGGAGCAGGCCACCCATCAACCTGATCCTGTGAGAGATTCGAACTGGCGCCTCTGCCTGATCTTGCACGGTGTCACAGGCTTCATCGCACTGGGGCTGGAGATGATCTGGTTTCGGGTCCTGGGCGTGCTGCTGAAATCCACGGCATTCACCTTTGGAACCCTGCTGAGCCTTTATCTTCTAGGGCTCGGCCTCGGGGCACTGCTTGGAGCCAGATTCATCCACCTTTGGAAGGACCCTCTGAAGGCTTTCCTGCGCATGCAGGCGGCTCTTGTCGCAATGGCCGTGCTCTCCATGGCAGCTTTTCTTTACCTGGTGCATCATGTCAGCTCATTGGCCGAGTTGCTGACATACCTGGACAGCTATGAACCCCTGGATGCCAATACAGCCATCGCACAGCTTCTGAATCCTTCCCTGGATCGAAACGGCTTTCCTGCCCCTGGCCTGCTTCCCATCCTTCACCTGCTGGTTCCAGCCATCTTGATGCTCCCATCCACCATCCTGATGGGCATGGCCTTTCCCGCACTCCAAAAAGCAGCCCAGACGAGCCGCACTCATCTCGGCCAGCGTATCGGTGACTTGCAG
This sequence comes from uncultured Prosthecobacter sp., assembly GCA_937941745.1. Lineage (GTDB taxonomy): Bacteria > Verrucomicrobiota > Verrucomicrobiia > Verrucomicrobiales > Verrucomicrobiaceae > Prosthecobacter. The sequence goes on from CALDGV010000231.1 coordinate 8,534, forward strand.
GCTGCCAACATCGCAGGCGCAGTCCTCGGATCGTTGTTGGCAGGCTGCATTCTGCTCGCCTGGCTGGGCACGACGGGAACCTTGCGCATTCTCGTCCTTCTCGCTTTTGCTTTGGCGATGCTCTCACTGCCCCCAAAGCAGCGCTTTCGCGCTGCAGGCGTGGTTTGCACCGCAGTTGGCCTTTTCGTGATTCAGGTCCTGCCAAGTCAGCATGCCTTCTGGGCGGCCGTCCATGGTAGTTCAGCTTCAAAGATCACCCAGGTGGAGGACAGCACTGGAGTGACTGTTCTGAAGAAGACGGACCCTGATGCAGGGCATGATGGCGACACCGTCGTTTATGTGAATGGCATTGGTCAGAGCTGGCTGCCTTATGGCGGCATCCATACAGCTTTGGGCGCCTTGCCGGCCTTGCTCCATCCAAAGCCTGAAAACATCGCGGTGATCGGCCTGGGCTCGGGCGATACGGCTTATTCGGCAGGCACACGTTATGAAACTCGTGAAATCGTCTGCGTGGAAATCATCGGCGGTCAGCTTGAGGCACTCAGGAGGCATCATGAGTTGCATCCGTCGCCCTCCCTTCAGATGCTGCTTCAAGACAGTCGCATTCGTCACGTGCACGCAGACGGCCGACGTTTCCTCATCGGCACCAAGCAGCGCTTTGACATCATTGAGGCAGATGCGCTTCGCCCTAACAGCGCGGGCTCCGGAATCTTGTACTCCGAGGAGTACTTCCAACTCCTGAGGCGTCGTTTGAAGCCTGGCGGCTATGCGGTGACCTGGCTGCCGACTGAGCGTGTCCGCAGGACTTTTCTCAAAGTATTTCCCCATGTGCTGGATCTGGGGGCCATCGCGATCGGCAGCCCGGATCCCATCACAGCCAATGCGCCTGACTTGCGCCGCCGCATGGGTTATCTCGAAGTGCGTCAGCACTTCCGTCTGGCAGGGGTGAAGATCCATGAATTGCTGGCTCCATACGTGCAGCTCAACTTCAACAGGCACCTCGTCTCTCCTGATTTTCAACGCGATTCACTCCGGGACCTGAACACCGACCTGCTGCCGCGTGATGAGTTCCATCTGCCAGCCCTCTGGCCATCTGCAGACTTGCCGATGGAACCAGGCAACGATGTGAGGGCGGGCACGAACCCATCACTTACTGCGGACCGTTCATGAATTCCGTCACGCGATTGCCACGGAAGGTCACTGTCGCAGCCCGGTAAGGAACATAGACCACCGATGGGCTGTAGCTCCAGAAGGGGTCCCATGCACCGTAGTAGCCTCCGCCATACCTGCCCCAACCGTAAGCTCCCCTGCCCCAGCCCAGGCCGACGCTGTAGGTGTTTGCATAGACTGGTTGTGAATCCATGTAGGACCAGACTTCCACTTCCTTGCCCCCCTGGCGCCCTGTGGCAACCCCATCTGGCCGGCCGTAGGCGAGAAACACGGCTTCCTTGCTCATGCCCTCCCTGATGCGTCCCTGCTGCACCAAGACTTGATCGCTGGTGGAAAGGTCCTGATAGATCTTGGAGTTGTTGGTAATGCGACGCTCCCGCGCTGTGGCACAGCAGCCGAGCACAAGCATCAAAGCCAGAGAGAAACCGGACCGGGTGAAGTGATTCATGGATGGAGCGGGAGACTGCCCGCAGTTCAGATTTGTTCAAACGATCACAGCCGCATGGCAAAATGCACCTGCCTGCCGATCTCCTCAAAGCCACAGGATGGGTAAAGGTTCTGGCCAATCACATTGGAGGCCATGGTTTCGATCTTGGCCACCTGCATGCCATTCTCACGGAAATAGTCGAGCGCATGGTGAATGAGCCGCCGCCCCAGGCCCAGCCCACGTGCATTTTCCACCACGGCCAGATTCGGGATGCGGCCAAGCGCATTCAGACGGTCCAGCCGAGTGGTGATGTAGCCAAGGATCTCCCCCTCACGTTCAGCGACAAAACACCCTTCAGGATTCTGCGTGCAGTCCTCGTCGATGTGGTCCGCCTTGCGAGCCTTCCAGTTGCGCTCGTTCCAGACCCCCAGGCGGTCCTCCATCATTTGGTCAAGCGCCACGCTCCCAAAGGAATCGATCGTGATCTGGCGCAAAACAGGCAGGTCTTCGCTGCGGTAATGACGGATGGTCACAGGAGGCTGGTGGGTCATGGGGGATTACAAACGTGGATCGTCCGCCCATCATTCCGCCACCTTGACGCTCCCGCAACCTGTGACCATCCTCCAAGATGCCCATCTCGCGCCCTCACCTCCTGCTGCTGACAGCCTTTTGGAGCCTGCTTGGGCTGCTTCAAGCGAAGGGAGCCCCCAGCCTGCTGGACGATTTTCCAGCGGTTTTCAGCAGAGAAACGGGTTTTTCAGGAGAAACTCGAGAACAGCGGTTTTCAGCGACATGGGAATACTTGGCAGCACGGCACAAAATGACTCCTGAAGCCGTGGAGAAGGCACTGCCGCAGCTTGCTGAGCAGCTCTCTCGAGACTCCAAGGCGGCCCGCCTTCAAAAGGCACGCGCTTCTTTTGTCCGCGGTGACTATGAGCAGGCTCGCATCCTGGCCCTGGAAGCTGGTGACCTGGCACACAGGGCATCGCCGCGCCAACGGATGGAAATCGTGTCAGCACTGGAACTGGCGGCGTTTGCGGCGATGGAACTCTCAAGGCATGAGGAAGCCCTGAAGTATCTCGGCATTGCCCTGGGTGAGGTCCGCATCGAACAGGATCTGGCCGCCTGGGCGTCACTGCAGACATCCATGGCCTGCGGTTACCAACTGATGAAAATGGGTCAGGATCAGTTGCAGACCCTCCGGCTGATTTACACCGAGCATGAGCGATTGCTGGGTCCCAACTCCCCAAAGACCATCCAGCATCAAAGCACCTACGCCGCCCAGCTTTACAGACATGGGCGCGATGTGGATGCAGAACGTGAGACAAGGGCCGTGCTGAAAGCAACGGAGCGCCTGCGGGGCCCTGAGCATGAAGAGACGCAGGTGGTGCGCAAAAACCTCGCCCGCGTGCTGGAGGCCGTCGGCAGACATGCCGAGGCGGAAGGACTCCGACGGCAGGTGGTCGCCTCTCAAATGAAGGCGCTGGGAGGCAGTGCTGCCGCCACCCTGCGCAGCCGCGAACAGCTCATTCAAAACCTTTTCGATCAGAGAAAATATGCGGAGGCCGAGGCCGAGGCGACCCTGCTTCACGATCACAGCAGCCGGGGCATCGGCCATGAAGCACGCAGCAGCCTTTCCGGCAGAATCAGCTTGGCCCTGGCCATCGCCGGCCAGGGCCGCCATGAGGAGGCGCTTCAACAGCTACGCCCCCTTTTGGCAGATGTCCTGCGCCTGCTCGGCCCGGAAGACTCTGACACCCTGAAAGTACAGCATGCACTAGGAGTGACTCTGAACACGCTGCAACAGCACCAGGAAGCGGCTGTTCTTCTGGAAAAGGTTGTTTCCATCCGCCAGAAAGTTCTGCCTCCTGATGACCTGATGACGCTCGAAAGCCGCCATCAGTTGGGCATCGCCTTGATGCATCTTGATCGTCATGAAGAAGCCCTGCCACACATCAGGATCGCAGCTACAGCCTTCCAGCGCCTGCTCAGACCCGATGATCCACGCCTGCAGGCAGCCAATCAGACAGGCGATGCCTTCGCCCACTCAGAAAAGGGCCGCCAAGTGCTCATTCGCGAGCAGACTGGCACCATTGACCAGCTCGTCTCAAAGCTGGGCCAGACTCATGCCGATGTGCTCACAGCCAGAGTCAACACAGCGATCTACCTGGCAGGCATCAAGGCCCACGAGGAAGCACTCAAGCAGTTGGAAACAGCCTTGGCCGGCTGCTTCCAAACCCTGGGCAGAAAGCATTCCTTCACCCTGGATGTCATGCAGAAGCGGGCGCTGACACTCTTCTTGCTGCAGCGGTGGGAGGAGGCTGAAAAACGCTTTCGTGAGATTTGTGCCGTTCGGGCAGAAGCCATGCCCGCCGATGATCTGATCCTCATCGAATGCCGCTATCGTCATGGTCTGTGCCTCAGCCAGCTCGGACGTTCTGAGGAAGCTGCATACCTCATCCAAACCTGTGTCAATGCCGTCCAAGATCGCAAAGACGTGAATCCTTCCTTTGCCCAGGAAATGCGCCAGAATCTCTCTCATCTGCGTCAGCCCCAGCCCTCCAGCCCCCTGGATGCAGGCGTCACGACACCAGGCACCTTGAACAAACCACTGAGCCTTGCTTCTGACCGCACCGCGTCTTCCGCATTGCCGCAGGTCGCTCCTGCAGGCACAGCCCTGCCTGCACCTTCGATGGATCCAGCAGCCCTCGTTCCGCCTGTGACCATTCAGAAACCAGTCGAATACAAACCCTGAACAGCTGGATCACTGCAAAATCCGACACATTCTTTGCCGGAATGTCGTCCCGCGGCCATCGTTTCACGAAAACCATGCGCTCGCTGCTTCTTCTACTCTTCACTCTCGGCTCT
>CALDGV010000232.1 GCA_937941745.1 uncultured Prosthecobacter sp.
TTCACCGCCGGGCCGGAGGTGTCCTTGTAAGGATCGCCAACGGTGTCGCCCGTGACAGCGGCGGCATGAGCAAAGCTGCCTTTGCCACCGTGATGGCCTTCTTCGACATACTTCTTCGCGTTGTCCCAGGCACCACCGGCGCTGGTCATGGCAATGCCGACGAAGAGGCCGGTGACGATGGTGCCGATCAACAGGCCACCGAGGGCTTCCTTGCCCAGGAAGGCGACGCCGACAACAAAGACGATCGGCAGCAGGGCAGGCACGATCATCTGCTGAAGGGCTGCCTTGGTGACGATGTCCACGCACTGACCGTAGTCAGGAGTGTCCTTGCCAGTGAGGATGCCGGGCTTGGCTGCCACCTGACGGCGCACTTCACGGACCACCGCGCCAGCGGCGTTGCCCACGGCGTCCATGCCAAAGGCGGTGAAGAGGTAGGGCAGGAGGCCACCGATGAACATGCCGATGATGACCTGCGGGTTCATGAGATCAAAGACGAGTTCCTTGAGCTTCAGGAAGGCCTTCACCTCCTCAACATAGCTGCCGAAGAGCACCATCGCAGCCAGGCCGGCAGAGGCGATGGCGTAGCCTTTGGTGACGGCCTTCATGGTGTTGCCCACGGCGTCGAGTTCGTCGGTGATCTTGCGGACATCTTCCGGCAGGCCGGACATCACGGCGACACCACCGGCATTGTCAGTGATCGGTCCAAAGGCGTCGAGAGAGCCGATGATGCCGCTCAGGCTGAGCATGGACACCACGGCGATGGCGATGCCGTAGAGACCGGCAAGTTCCCAGCAGCCCCAGATGGAGGCGGCGATGCAAAGCACGGGCAGAAGAGTGGCATGGTGGCCGACACTAATGCCCGCAATGATGTTCGTGGCGTGGCCGGTTTCAGAGGCCTTGGCAATGCGGCGGACGGGGTTGTGGGCCGTGCTGGTGAAGTAGTTGGTGATCCAGACCACGGCAAAGGTCAGCGCCAGACCGATGAGGGCGCAGTAGAACAAGGCAGAGGGAGTAACAGTGATGCCTGCCATGGTCACAGGGGCGGTGAAGATGGCTCCCGTGGCGCACTTGAAGAGAATGGCTGCCACGATGCCTGAAACCGCCACGCCACCGACGAGGGATGGAGTCGCTTTCTGCTTCACGAAGTTCACCCAGGCAATGCCCATGAGGGAGGCCAGGATGGCGAGGCCGCAAAGCACGAAGGGATAAACAATCACGGCGTGGTTGCCTTCCGGGGCCGTGAGGTGACCGACCAGGATGCCTCCGATGAGGCTCACTGCGTAGGTTTCAAACACGTCCGCAGCCATGCCCGCGCAGTCGCCGACGTTGTCGCCGACATTGTCAGCAATGGTGGCTGGATTGCGGGGATCATCTTCATTGAGGTTCTGTTCGATCTTGCCGACCAAGTCAGCACCAACATCCGCTGCCTTGGTGTAGATGCCGCCGCCGAGACGGGCGAACACGGAAATCAGGGAACTGCCAAGAGCCAGGCCGATCAGGGAATCGATGGCTGCCTTCACGCCGGACATTTTTTCCACCACCAGGAAGAATACCCCGACGGAAAGAAGGCCGAGGACAACAACCAGCAATCCGGTGACCGCGCCACCGTTGAAGGCGATTTTCAAGGCTGGATGCGCACCATCTTTGGCGGCCCAGGCTGTGCGCACGTTGGCGCGCACGGCGACGGTCATGCCGATATAGCCTGCAGCCAGGGAACACACGGCACCCACGATGAAGCCAACCCCTGCGATGCCACCACGTGTGAAGTAAACCGCCACGAAGATGACCAGGGAAATGAGAGTGATGGCCCGGATCTGTCGATTGAGATAGGCCTTTGCCCCCTGCTGGATGGCTCCGCCAATCTCGGCCATCTTTTCGTTGCCTGCGGAAGCTGCGAGGATCTGGCGGATCAGCAGGATGGCAAAGCCCAGACCTACGACCGCGAGGACGAGGGATGTCGGGATGCCTTGGGTGAGGAGGAAGGATGGATTCACGAGTAGGGAACGAGGTCGGGTGTTGGTTGGGAAAAAGGCGGCGGAGTCTAGCGGGTCACTATTTTCTGGCAACCGTCTTTTCCACAACACCCTCTTTGGTCCTTTTCTGAGGCCACGGAGGCCCCAGACAGGAACCAGTAAGCGCTTCCAGGCAGCGGTCTTATGCGGCTGATTCTACCCTTTTGGCATCTTCCTATGCCCGCGACCTGAGTTCCTCGCTGCAAATGAGGCCATTCAGTTGACCAAAAGCCTCCTCTTTCCACGTTCCTCCATGCCCCCGTTTCCGGGAGCAGACCTTCATCCAACTCATCCCACATCCTACCATGAGCCAAATCGTCCCCACCATCTCCTCCGGCGTTGCCGGCCCCCTCGGTGTTCTGCATCTGCCCCGCCTCTGGCAGAAGGCTTCCCTCGCCGCAGCTGGCAAGCTCCACCCTGACTATCCGGGCTGTGGCAAAGGCTACGACGGAATGACCCTGGCTGCCCTGGGCATCAAAGAGGAGGACTTTCTTGCCTTCATTCAGACCAAGCCCACCTACGTCCAGCTCGAAGCCTGGGTGAAAGCCTATCCTGGAGTCAAGCTCACCAAGGCTGACATCTACAAGCACAACCAGTCCATCATGGGCTACATTCATGGTGACGATGTCCGCAAGGGCATCCTGGCTGCCGTGGGGCTGCCGGATGATGGTGGCGTGAATCCTGGAGCCGTGGACCTGAACAACCTCGACGACTGGCAGACCTTCTGGTCCTCCGAGATTAAGTAAGCCTCGTGAACTTCTTCGGGCCGCAGAGCCGCACTGGTTGGCGTGCTCTGCGGTCTTCTTTTTTCCCATCATGCACCTCACGCATACCGACGACCAGGGACGCGCCAGCATGGTTGACGTCTCGGCCAAGCCGCTCATGGCCCGTGAAGCTGTGGCCGAAGCCCGCATCAAGCTGGAGCCTGCCACGCTGTCTTTGATCCAGGAAAACGGATTGAAGAAGGGCGATGTGCTCGCCGTCGCCCGCCTGGCGGGCATCCAGGCTGCCAAGCAGACCCAGAACCTGATCCCGCTCTGCCATCAGATCGCGCTGAGCAAGGTGGCGGTGGAGTTTGCCTTTGAAGAAAACGGCATTCACATCACGACGCTGGCCAAGACAGTGGCCCCAACCGGGGTCGAAATGGAGGCGCTCACGGCTGCCAGCATCGCTGCACTCACGATTTATGACATGTGCAAGGCCGTGGACAAAACGATGGAGATCAGCGGCGTCCGCCTGCTCAGCAAAACCAAGGCGGCTCTCTGATTCCGCTCCCTCTCATGCGCTTTCCGGGCGGAAGAATTGCACTTTGCGGCATCGGTTTGACGCCACAAGGGTCATGCCGCTAGCCTTGACATCATGGAATCACGCCCTCTACGCACCTCTGTCATCGGCAGTTACCCTTTTCCTGGCTGGCTGGAGTTCGCTGCAAGGCACCTCGACCAGTTTGGCTGCGCTGACCTCCGGGAGATGCAGGACGATGCGGCCATGATCGCCATTCAGGATCAGCTGGCTGCGGGCCTGGATGTGATCACCGATGGCGAACAGACCCGCTTTGATTTCAACCTCTCCTTCTACGGCTTCATAGAAGGGATTGCCTTGGAGCCTGCCAGTCCGCGCCGCTTTGGTCCTCCGGCACA
>CALDGV010000233.1 GCA_937941745.1 uncultured Prosthecobacter sp.
AAAATGCGAAGGGGATGGAGGCACGCATTACGAATTGGGGGGGCATCCTGGTTTCTTTGAAGGTGCCCGACAGGGCAGGGCGCTTGGCTGATGTCGTGCTTGGGTTTGACAGCCTGGAACCCTATCTCGGGAAACATCCGCATTTTGGCTGCATCACAGGCCGCTATGCGAACCGAATCGGAGGAGCCTCCTTCGTGCTTGATGGAGTGACTCATCAGGTGACTGCTAATTCCGGCAAAAACCACATTCATGGCGGAAAAGAAGCCTTTGATAAGAAGGTCTGGAAAGCCGACATCCAGGAAGACCGCAATGCCGTGGCGCTCAGCTATGTCAGCGCGGATGGCGAGGAAGGCTTCCCCGGCAGGCTGGAATGTGTGGTGACTTATGCTCTGACGGAGGATGCCCTGCGGATTGATTATCGTGCGACCACGGACAAACCGACGGTCGTGAACTTGACCAATCACAGTTATTTCAACCTCGCCGGCGAGGGCAGCGGAGACATCCTGGGGCACGAAATTCAAATTCCTGCCGAAAGAGTGACAGCAACCGATGACGAACTGATTCCAACAGGAGAACTTGAGAGCGTGGTGGGCACTCCACTCGATTTCACCCGGCCCCATGCCATCGGCGAAAGGATTGATGCCAGCTACAAGCCGCTCATCCAGGGAATCGGTTATGATCACAATTATGTGCTTCAGGGCAGTGGCATGAAACTGGCGGCTCGGCTCAAGGACCCGAGCAGTGGTCGGGTGATGGAGGTGCGCACGACCGATCCCGGCGTGCAGCTTTACACGGGAAACCACCTCAAAGGAGTGCAAGGAAAGGGCGGTCATGTTTATGGCAAGCGTCACGGACTCTGCCTGGAGACACAAAAATTCCCTGACAGTCCGAACAAGCCACAGTTTCCGTCTGCCACTCTCCGCCCTGGCGAGACTTACGAGCACACCACCCTTTTCCAGTTTTCCGCCGAGTGACCGCCCGCTTTTCGATCCCACAGATGTCCGATCTGGCTTCCTCGAGCCTGCCGTTTGTTCAGGAGCAGGACTTTTCCGCGCGTCAGTACCGTGGCAAGCGTGAAAACCAGGAGGATTATTATGCCTTTGCAGACGCCGCAGAGGCTGGTGAAAGCTCCCTGCAAAGGCTCCTTTTAGTGGTTGGGGATGGTCTTGGCGCACACACTGGCGGCAGCGTGGCCAGTTACATCGGGGTGAATGCCTTCGTGAAGGCGTTTCATGAGCATCCAGGCAGTCAGAGTTTTCGCCTGCGCACGGCGCTGGACACATCGAATGAGACCATCGGGATGATCACGGCTCGCATGCCTTCCGTAGCTCCTCCGATGGGCACGACGATGCTGGCCGTGCTCGTCTCCAAAAGCCAGCTGGAATGGATCAGCGTGGGTGATTCGCCTCTCTTCCTGTTCCGTGAAGGCAAGTTGATCCGAATGAATGCAGATCATTCGCTCACTCCCATCCTGGAAGAGCGGGTGAGACAGGGCCTGATGACGCCCGAGGAGGCTGCACATCACCCGGAACGGCACACACTGCAGAGCGCGGTCCTGGGATATCCGATGGCCCTGATTGATTTTCCTCAGGACCCGGTGGTTTTGCAGTCAGGTGACATTGTCATCGCTGCAAGCGACGGCATATTCACGCTGGAACACAAGGCTTTGGAGGAACTGCTCAGCTTCGGCAGGCACACGACAGCAGACAAAATCGCTGATGCCATCCTCTTTGCCATCCGGCGCATCAACTTCGAACGTCAGGACAACACGACCGTCGGAGTCGTGAAGATTTCTTGAGCCGGCGGTCTGGCTAAATCAGCCGCTGGGCCGCCAAATGGTGGGCGGCGTTCAGGATGATTTCGGCCGCCGCCGCCACTTCATCGTCCGTGTTGTAACGCGAAAGCGAGAAACGCAGGGTCGAGCCTGCATGAGCGGCATCGTAGCCCATGGCTTCCAGCACATGCGATGGATGAAGCGCAGTCGTGTGGCAGGCAGAACCTCCAGAACAGGCGATGCCGCGCTGATCCAGTACGATCAGCATCGCCGATGCATCGATTCCTGGCAGGCAGATGCTGGTGGTGTTCGGCAGCCGATGAGTTTCACTGCCGTGGATGACTGCTTCAGGCCAGCCCTGCAAAAGCAGGCGTTCAAGGGTGTCGCGAAGCTTTTGCAGGATAGATGGGCCGCCTTGGGCCAGCCATGCTGCGGCTTGTTCTGCGGCATGGCCGAATGCGACGACCCCTGGCACATTTTCGGTGCCACTGCGGCGTCCATTCTCCTGCCCGCCTCCTAGAAGCAGCGGACGGAAGGGGGCCTGGCGGCTGATGAACAAAGCGCCGCAGCCTTTGATGCCGTGCATTTTGTGGGCGCTGAGGCTCAGATAGTCCACGGTAGTCGCTTTCAGGTTTAGCGGCAGCCTGCCTGCCATTTGCACGGCATCGGCGTGAACAAGAGTACCTGCTTCACGGGCGATCGCGACGATCTCATTCATGGGCGAGATGACGCCGGTTTCGTTATTCGCCCAAATCATCGAGAGCAAGGCGGTCCGTCCTGGTTCCAGGGCCTCCCGCAAGGCCTCCAGATTGGGAGTTCCCTGGTTGCAGACGGGAATGCGTTTCACCCGGCCTCCCTGACGCAGCCAGCGTTCGGCACATTCATTGACGGCGGCATGCTCGGTGGTGCTAAGCAGCAGCAAGTCCCTCTCCGGCCATTCCTTCTGCGCAAAGAGCAAGACGCTGTTGATGCTTTCCGTGGCACCGCTGGTGAACATGATCTCCTCATCTTCAGCGCCGATCAGCGAAGCCACTTGATGACGTGCTTTTTCCATGGCCCGGCGCGCCCTACGACCCTCAGCATGGCTTGCTGAGGCGTTTCCGATGGATCGATTGAGCCAGGGCATCATGACCTCCACCACGGTGGGGTCAGGAGGTGTGGTGGCGTTGGCATCCAGGTAGATCATGCCGTACTTCTGCTCAGGAAGCCCAGTAAACAAACGAGAAATCCAAACCTCCGGCGTATTGGGAGGATGTTTCGTATCGCCTTCCTTTTTCTTGCCGTTGCAGCCTTCGCCGAGGACTGGCCGCAGTTCATGTTCAATGCCGCGCACAGTGGCAATGCGGCTCAAATCGACCTCGAGGTCGAGAAACTCGGCCTTCAGGGCGCGGTGGCGATGACGGATGGCATTTACACCTCGCCGGTCGTCGCGAGCGGCAAAGTGTATGTCGTCGATGGATCGGGCTGCGCGGCTTGTTTTGACGCCAAGACGCTCAAAGAACTCTGGCGCTTCCAAAGCAAGGGCGGAAAGCAAAACGTGAATAACGTCAGTTCTCCCGCCATCGCCGGAAAATGGCTGCATTTTGGAACCACGGCCGGTTTTCACTACGTGCTGGATCGCGACAGCGGTGCGGTGGTGGCGGAGATCGACTGCGGCGAGCCGATTTTCAGCACACCGGTCGTGGCGAAGGATCGCGTGTATGTGGCCACGCTCGGGGCCCAGGTGCTGGCGATGACGTTTGAAGGCAAACAGCTCTGGAAGTGGGATTTCGTGAAGGAAGTCGTCGGCTTCGATGGCAACCGCTGGAGCGGCGAGTCCTGGGCCGCGTTTTGTGAAAAACGCATGCTGGCCACACTCAAACCGGGCACGAAACCGAC
>CALDGV010000234.1 GCA_937941745.1 uncultured Prosthecobacter sp.
GGAGCCCTGGCTGGTTCTGATGATTCACAAGGGCGGCATGGCCAGCCATGGCGGCATCGCTGGCGTGGCTCTCTTCTGCCTCTGGTATGCGCGCCGGCACAAAATCTCATGGACGGGGCTGGGCGACACCCTGGTCTGCGGAGCGCCGCTGGGCATTTTCACGGGCAGGATCGCCAATTTCATCAACGGCGAGCTCTTTGGCCGCGTGACAACCAGTCCTCTGGCCGTCAAATTTCCCACAGAACTCCTGCATGAGGACTTCGTCAGGCAGGGCGGCAGCCCACTGACCCTGCCCGAACAGCTTCAGCACAGCCCGGAGATCATTGCCTGGTTTGAACAGAATGGTGGAGGCCGTGCCGAGCTGGAGGCCATCCTGCATCCCCGGCATCCTTCGCAGCTTTATGAAGCCCTGGGGGAAGGCCTGCTGCTCAGTGCGGTGCTCATCGCGGTGCGTTTTCGCTGGCCGCGCCTGCCTCATGGCATTCTCACAGGCCTGTTTTTCCTGCTCTATGCCATCGCTCGCATCAGCCTGGAATGGGTTCGCCAGCCGGATTCGGGAGCGGAAAGCATCCTTGGCCTCACCCGTGGACAGTTTTTCTCCCTCTTCATGATCCTCACCGGGCTGGGTTTCCTCGTTTTCGGGGCGATGCGTGGGCGCCGCAAGGCTGCCTGAAGCTGAGAAAAGATCGGCTTCAGGAAACAAGTCAGTTGCAAAGCAGAGGCATCCCGCCATCATCCGCGTCCCCAGCCGGACGACTCTGTCGTTCTGCGAAAAGGTCGGGCCGTAGTTCAGCCTGGTAGAACGCTTGCATGGGGTGCAAGAGGTCGTGAGTTCGAATCTCGCCGGCCCGACCACTACAAACCACTCCAGACGAGGGTTTCAGGAAGCCAGAGGCTCCCAGCAGTTTTTGCACCATGGCACGCAGGACGGTTCCGTCTGCCTGGAAGCTTGTTTCAGACGGATCGCGCCGCGCAAACGCTCCTCAAGACTCCGCTCATCGGACGGAATATTCACACCTGCTTTTTACCCGCTCATTGGAGCGAGAACCAACATTTTTGTTTCCTTGCACGCAAATGAGCCGCTAAGACGACGCCATGAATGTAAAACCACGTCATAAAGCAACAAACCTGTCGGAGATAAAGCTGCTGACGAAACGTCAAACCTGTCGATAATTCACCTGTTCTGCAAAAAATATGCGCCGAAACACCTCTCTTTCGATCTATTCAGTTTTCACATTCATTGTTCTTTTTCCGAAACTGATGTTTGCGGAGACCCCAATCCAACGGGCAGACTGGTCAAAATATTTCGATGAGGCAAACGCCCAAGGAACCATTGTGGTCTCCGACGAGCGGTCAGGAGGTAAGGGGACTATGGCATTCAACATCGGGCGAGCAGAGAAGCGATTTTCCCCCGCATCGACGTTTAAGATTCCCCATGCGCTTTTCGCATTAGATGCAGGAGTCATCCGCGACGAGTTCGAGACGAAAGCCTGGGATGGAGTGAAGAGGAGTTTTCCGGGATGGAATCAGGATCAGAATCTTCGCTCATCCATGCGATATTCGGTTGTTTGGGTTTATGAGGGTTTTGCAAGAGAGATCGGGGAAGAAAAGGAACGGGAGTATTTGGAGAAGGCTCAATACGGCAACCAAGATTCCAGTGGTAAGCAACCCTTTTGGATTGAAGGGAATCTGCAGATTTCGGCGCAGGAACAACTGGATTTTCTGAAAAGGCTATACCGTAACGAACTGCCTTTCAGTCTTGCAAATCAGCGCCTCATTAAGGACATCATGATTGTTGAAGCAGGTCCTGAATGGATATTGAGAGCTAAGACGGGCTGGAGTGGAACCGTCGGGTGGTGGGTCGGATGGGTTGAGCATCCCAAGGGACCTGTATTTTTTGCCCTCAACATCGATACACCAGGCCGAGTCGAGGATCTTCCGAAGCGCGAGGCAATCACTCGAAAGATTTTGAAGTCGATAGAGGCACTTCCATGAAACAAAAAGCAGAACCAGGCGGTGCACCCAACGCTCGCCCGCGTCACGCATCGTGCTTGTCGCTTCGCTCCGGCACGAGTCGCGCCGCGGGCGAGCGCGGGTGACCTTTGACGTTCGCCTAACTCCAACGCCTTTTGTGATGACGCAACACAGCCAACTCACCTTTGAGAGAGCTATTCGAGGCGGCGGTGGCGGTCGGACAGAGATTGTTCACTGGGATTACCTTGTAGATGGCGTATCCCTTCGTGAGCGATTGAAGGTTGGCGATATGATCTCCCCATTTGGCTGGCTTCGTCCCGCTGCAGATGCCCGCTTTCGCCAGATTCTGCTCCTGAAGCAGCCAAGCGATCTAAAACCCGGTCGAGTGCCGATTTTTGTGTGTCCTGAGTGTGCAGACTACGGTTGTGGTGCTGTCACCGCTGCGGTCACGAAGGACGGCGACTTCATCATTTGGGATTCGTTTGCCCATGAGAACAACTATTCGGACGAGGCTCATCCCATAGCAGAACACAGACAGCAGAGATTGAGCTTCCACCGCAGCGAATATTGGTCGGTGATTCACTCCCTGCCACTATCAGCGGGCGAGCCACCACATGCCCAACCTTGAGTAGCCACCACTACCCACCAAAGGCGAACAAAGCGGATGCAGGCAACGGTTCGAAGGCTATCTGTCGTGTCAGCAACGTCTTGCGCTCGCCGTCGCCTGATCCGGGTCGTTCGTCGGCGAACTTCATCTGGAGCAATGCGGGCACATCACGACGCTGGCGGCCGATTTGCGCCCGTAAAACGCCCCTCATCTTCCTTGCCGTCTTTGCCTCGCTCACTCGCGCCGCTTGAACGGCTTCCGAGGCATCTCCCC
>CALDGV010000235.1 GCA_937941745.1 uncultured Prosthecobacter sp.
CCCACGGCGAGGCCACTCCGAACTGATTGCCAACAGCCTCCGCCGGAGCGCTGGGTTCAGCGTTGGAGGCGGTAGAGGGCGGTGTCGGTGCGCATCAGGATCGAATCCTGCGTGAAGGCTGGGCTGGCCTGGATGCTGCCGCGGAGGGTTCCCTGCTGGCCTGGGCTGAAGCGGGGGCCGATGGGCAGCACATGGGTGGTGCCTTCCAGACCCGGCCAGTAAAGCTGCCCGCCTGCGGCGCTGGGGGAGGCTCTGAATTTGCCGGGCAGCCTTTCCTTGTAGTGCAGGGCGCCGGTGCGGGCATCCAGGCAGCTGAGCACGCCGCCCTCGGTGATGAAGTGAATTTCATCGCCGGTGACGATGGGGCAGGACATGATCGGCACGGCGCGCTGATGCTTCCAGGCGAGTTCTGCAGGCCGGCCCTGGGCCGGGAGACGGATGGCGAGCAGGTCTGGCCGGGGAAAGGCGGTGCAGACATAAACGAGGCCGTGGGCGACGACGGGGCGCATGGCCATGGAGTAGCCGCCATCGGGGTAGCGGAAGCTCCAGAGCTCGCGCCCGGTGGCTGGATCGAGGGCATAAAGCCAGCCTGCGCCGGGACTCAGCAGGACTTCCGAGCCCTCCCACTGGATGATGAGCGGTGTGGCATGGGTCTTCTGCATCTCGGGGTCCACCTCCCGCCGATGGCTGCGTGGGCTGCGCCAGCGCACGTGGCCGGTCTTTTTGTCCAGCGCCACGACCTCGGGGTCATGCTGGCCGTCGGCCTGGAAGAGGATCAAATCCTGCCAGAGGATGGGGGATGAGGCGGCACCATCGACATAATCAGTCTGAATCTCCTGCTGCCGCCACAGGACGCTGCCGGAAGCGGTGTCCACACAGGCGGTGCCGTGGTTGCCAAAGTGGACGTAGAGCCGCCCTGCCTCGATGGCGGCAGTGGGTGTGGCATAGGAGTTGAAGGCATGGATGGGACGAGGCTGGTCGATTTCAAAAACCGGCACCCGGTGCAGGATGCGGCCATCTGCGAGGGAAACGGCGACCGCCTGAAGCTGCAGCCGCTGCGGGGTGGCTACTTTCGGGATGAAGATGGGCCTGTAGCGGCTGACCCAGTCTCCCAGCCTGAGCACCTGGGCCTCTGGCAGAAGCATCAGGACCAGGCTCCCGGCCAGGCTCGGCAGAGCCATGCCAGCGAGCAGCCCTAGGCGATGGCGGCGGAAGCGCAGGCTGGCTGTGACGCTGGCGGCAAAAAGCAGCAGGAGGAGGCCGCTGAGCTGCCAGCGGCGGCGCTCAGCATGGGAGCGGCGGGGATCGGCATGCTCTTCGAGCGCGGTCGTGACCCACACCTGATCCCGGTCAATGACGGGCGACGACCAGCCGCGGCCGAGGATTTCGGTGCGCCAGCGGAGGTGGTGGCCGGTGGCTTCATCCCAGGTCATGGGATAGCCGGATCCCTGGGCGTGCCCCTGGCCGCCGGGCCCACGCCATTCCGGCCAGAGCGCCCCCGCAGTATCCGCCGCATGGGCGATGTTGAGCGTGCAGGCCAGGGCGGTGATTTTCACCAGCATGAACATGTATGGCAGCAGCCCCATGGCGGGTTCCTCTCCCACGCGGCACGGAATGTCAACCGGGCGGGAAACCGGTTGCCATGAAGGTCGGGCGCACTAGGAAGAGCGGCGACAAGCGCCCGAGGCACAGGCAGCCAGCCCTGTTTTTTCCTGACGACACTTCCTCCTTCCCATGCGCAACGCCGGTCTAGACATTCTCCGCTTCGTCGCCCTTGTCCTCGTGCTTGTCCGTCATCTGGAACCGCCGCCGGACGGTGGCGGCGCTCTTCTGCAAACCCTGATCCGTGGCGGCTGGGTGGGGGTGGACATCTTTTTTGTCCTCAGCGGCTTCCTCGTCTCCGGGCTGCTGTTCCGAGAATACCGGCAGCACCAGCGGGTGGACATCAAGCGGTTCCTAATCCGCCGTGCCTTGAAGATTTACCCGTCGTTTTACCTGATGCTCTTCTTCACCCTCGTGGTGATGCTGCTGCGCGGCCAGCCGGTGGAGCCGGCCAAGCTTCTGGGCGAACTGCTTTTCCTGCAGAACTACCTGGGGGCCCTCTGGCCGCCCACATGGTCGCTGGCTGTCGAGGAGCACTTTTACATCCTCATCGCCGTGGTCTTCTACCGCTTCGTCCAATCCAGGCCCGGACACGCGGATCCTTTTTCCAGGGTGCCGGCGATGTTTCTGACCCTCATCCTGGTCTGCCTGGGCTTCCGGCTGCTGAACCTGGTGATCTGGGATGAGTACACGAACCGCCGTTTTCTGTTTGGCACGCACCTGCGCATGGATTCGCTCATGTGCGGCGTGTTTCTCTCCTACCTCTGGCACTTTCATGGGCTGGAGGGCTGGGTTCGACGCTGGCCCGGCTGGCTGCTGGGCGTGGTCGGAGCAGCCGCATTCATTCCCGCCTTCATCTACCCGATGCAGGAATACCCGCTGCTCTCCGTGCTGGGAGTGATGCTCTTCTACGTTGGCGGCGGGTTTCTCGTTCTGGCCTTTGTACGGATTGAAAAAGCTCCCGGCGTGCTGCTCCGAGGCATCGCGGCGCTGGGGGCGGCCAGCTATTCGATTTACCTCTGGCACATGCCG
>CALDGV010000236.1 GCA_937941745.1 uncultured Prosthecobacter sp.
CTTCAGGAACCTTGTTAAGACGCACGACATCCCATCGATGACTGCTGCGCGAAATGACGGAGGCCAGCAGCGGCGTCACCGCTTCCTCCTGCCCTGCGGCCACCAACAGGTCGAGACGCTCGCCCTGGCAGTCGCCAAGCCCGTTCATGAACCCAAGGTGACGCAGGTGCTGGCGCGACTCCCCGCGGTCCGACCCAATGATGAATGGCGCGATCCCGATCACGTTGGACTGCTCATCGCGCACCACCCCGAGGCAGAGTTGAAAACTGGCGGCAAAATGCTGCCACCATAGCCGGACGTAATCCCAGGCCAGGAAGGGGCTGTGGGTGGATGAAGCGTCCAAAAGCTTGTCCCAGACAGGCTCAAGGGCGGCAAACCCGGCCTCGGTGGTGACAATCTCCAGAGTCATCGGACACCTCCCTTCATCTTGGCGGCACGAGCATGCACAATCAAGGATGCGACCGTCCGCCGGGCATCATACAAGGCGGGCACGTTATCCACCCAGTCACCGATGCCTCGTGCAAAGGTAGCCGCCTGCTGCAGCGCAGCTCTTTGCAGACCCAGATCACGGGCCAGCATCAGATAATCGTAGTCTTCAGCCATCTCCCGCAGCCATTTCAGCCTCATGCTGGCGACTGGCATGTCTCTGCCATGTCGCTTTTTCGTCGCTGGATAAACAAAGGAACCGTCGCCATGAAACACGTCGTCCGAATTCGTGGTGTGGAAAGTGTCTGAAGTCTGCCAGACATCCACTCCGGGAGCAGCATGAAGCGTGTCCCAGTAGGTGAAGCCGGTGATGCCCAGACGGGGCATCACCCAGGCGAGCACACGATGGTTCATGGGCGGAAAATCAAGGCACCAGACGGGTGGGTTCGACTCCCTGAGCACCTCAGGATTGCCTCGGGCGGCCAGCCAGGCCTCAGGAGCCTGCACCAGAGCCGGGTAGCACCAGACTTCATCTCCGGCCTGAAGGCGACGGGCAATGTCTCGACGACCAGCAGGCGCCTCCATGTCTTCCCAAACACTGCCTACATGCGGAGACCAGATGTCCACAAAGCCATCCAGCGAACCCCACCAGTCCGAATCTGGCGTGGGCTGTTCCGTCACCAGCAGCGGCAGTCTGACGCCATGAAGGGCCTCGGCTTCATTGAAGAAATCGCCCCACCGGCGCACAAAGGCATAGGCATCCGCACTGTTGGGTTCATCCAGCTCAGCCAGGATGATGTAACCACGCTCACCACAGCCAGTCTTATGAAGAAGCTTCATCCAGTCGGCGCAGTAGCGCATCGCGGCAACACGGTCCCGCCCTAAAGAATCCCCAAACGGCCATGTCGGCCAGAGAGGCAGCGCGATCATGCCAGTTCGCCGCCTCAAGAGATGATGTCTCATGGCTGCCTCCACACGCACAGCATTCAGCTTGCCGGAACCTGGGTCTGGATAGGTCTGACGACTTTGATCATAGGACAGCCGATGCCGGGTCATCAGGTCATAATAAGCCTCCACCAAAGCGACCCCAGCCGTGTCAGGAGGGTCTTTTTCAGGATCCAACCCATGCACCTCCAGCATCCGGCGGTAAGCCGTCATCATGGAAGACTTCAGCCGAGGCACCTGGGGCAGGTCAAAATTCAATACCCGGACCTCAAAACCAATCCGCCCAACTTCCGCCCCCAGGTGGTTGCGCAGGGTGATCTCGGCCGCGTAAGACCCGGATTTCGTGCCATAAGGCACATAGACATCGACCCACCATGGCTGATTGACCTGCGGCTGATCTGGCAGGTTCTGCCAGGGAAAAGTCTGCGGGACCAGGGCATCTGGATAATCGCCCGGAGGCAATGGAGCCATGGGGGTGGACTTGATCACCCTGACGTAATGTTCACGAAACACCTCGGGCTTGGGGATCCTTGTGCCACCAGATCCTCGCAGGTCAGACGCCACCAGCACCATGCCTTTCAATTCTGCCGGAGCTCCGGTCAGCACGATCTGAATCGCCTCCCACTCGCCCCGGGCTGCGTGAATGACCTTTTCCTGATCCACCACCGCCTGAAGACGTGACACCCGGGTCATGGCATCCACGCGCGCCACCTTCAGCCCGGCATGGAGCGAGGGCTGCAGAAGCAGTGCCAGAAGGATGATTCGGCCAGTATTCATGCCGAAAGAACCTCCTGATAAACCTTTTCATAGGCCAATGCGGCAGCACGGATGTCAAATCTGCGGACAGCCGCCGCCCGAAGCTGATCAGCCGCACAAGGAGCCTCCAGAACCTGCGACCAGGCCTGGGCAAGTGCCTCAGGGTTGTGCGGCGGCACGACACAGGCCGCAGACTCCACCAGAAGGGCGCAATCACCCACGTCCGTGGCGACACAAGGCACTCCGCATGACAGAGCCTCCATGAGCGTCATCGGACAAGCCTCCGTCCTGGAGGACAAGGAAAACACATCCAATGCTGGATAGACCTTCTGAGCGTCCGCACGGAAAGAAGTGAAGTGCACCTGATCCCGGTGAGGCATGACTGACAAAGCGGCACGCGCACACTCCGCCAATTCGTGCTCCTGACCTCCACAAAGCCAGAAATGGGTTTCAGGCCGTCGTTTTTGCAGCAACCCAGCGGCACGCAGCCAGGTGCTCAGGTCCTTCATTTCGTGAAACCGGCCCACATAGCCGACCAGCGGAGCCGCCTGCGGAATGTGAAGTTCATCACGCAGAGCCTGACGAGCCTGCACATCAGGCACAAAGCGATCTGTGAGAATGCCGTTCGGCACCCAGGTCATCCTGGAACGCGGGTAGCCCATTTTGACATGATCCTCGATGGCTGCCGCCGAACAGGAGATGATCCGAGAAGGGATCACTCTCGAACTAAGACGGAGCAGACCGCCAAAAACCCGGGTCTTCAATTCGGAATCGCCGGGGTTGGTGTGCAGTTCACGGCAATGAATGCTCCAGACGATCTTGCGCACGCCCGCCAGCCGTCCACACCAACCGCCCACAAAATCAGCGTGATGCATCCACGTCTGAAGCACCTCGGGCTTCAGCTCTCGCAGCAGGCGGATGAGCCGGACCAGGGTGTCTTTCTTCAAAAAGGCCGTGGCCTCCAAGTCATGCACCTCCGAGGCATGGGCGCGCAGTTCGGCCATCTCGCGGGGCCAGGGCTGGCCATTCATCACGATCACCACATTCCGCCAAGAAGCCGTGTTCATCGTCGCAACCAGATTCCGCAACATGGCTTCTGCCCCACCTCCGCCAGGCGCTGCGATGAAATGGGCAATGGTTCTGACCTGAGGCATGGCGGCAGTGGGCGCGTCGGCCTTCAGATGGCCAGACCCGGTAACCATGGCCCTTTCCCCATCTTTGTGCAGCCACGAAAATGGCCCCGGTTGCAGGCAGCCAGTCATGCGGCACCTCCTCTCCACTGCTTCAGCAGCTCAAAAGCCCCGGATGCCGTCGCCTCAGCCTCCAGCACCGAGGTCGGGTTTCCATATCGGGGCAGACCAAACCAATTCTGGCCTGGACACAAACGTCCCGGAATCATGGTGAAGGCCGCCTCAAAGCCATGTTCGGCGAGAAGGCGCTGCGTGTCTGCTGTGAAATCGTCCGCACTGCCATTGGTGTAGGCAAACAAGGGCGGAGCCTCCCCAAGCTGCTCTTGAAGACGATCCCGGCACATGCGGATCTCCTGGGATTGCTGATCTGGAGAGCACCTGGAGAGGATCGGATGCGTGTGGGTATGTCCGCCAAAGTCGATCAAGCCACTCCCACGCATCTCCGCCACATGGTCCCAAGTCATGGGCAGCGCCAATTCTGGCTGGCTGGAGTCACACCCCGCCGTCAGAGCCTGCACTCTGGCCCGCATTTCAGCATCAGGCAGCGTCTTGCACTCCTTGAGCATCAGGGAAAGCTCCGCTGATGCCGCTCCACGAGCCTTGAACACTCGATCCAGCTCCTGAAACCAAAGGCGGTGCTGACCGTCAAGGAAGCCGGTGGTCAAAAAGATCGTGGCAGGCAACCCAAATTCCTTCAGCACCGGAAATCCAAGCTGGTAGTTCGACTTCAATCCGTCATCGAAAGTAATCGCCAGAGCCTTGGCGGGCAGGGTTTTGCCCGCCTTCAGGAGCCTCACCATCTCAATCAGAGGCAAAACTTCGTAACGAGCCTTCAAGTGAGCACAGATCTGCCGAAAAACCGAAAGAGGCAGATGCAGACTCTCATCCAGCGCCTCTGCAGAGTCCTCGTCAGTCCTCAAACCGTGAAACGTCAGCACACAGCCCTGACCGATCAACCGTCTGCGGGCCAGCCAGGGAAGTCCACAAGCCACCAAGACCGCCGATTTGGCAGCCTGCCGGAAGGATGGGTGGCGAAGGATCAAAGGTCGCTGAGTGCTTGAATTTATAGAAAATATCAAATTTCAGCTAATCATCAACCCCAACTTAGTTTTTTGAAACTGCACCACTCTAGAATTCGATTACCAGACATCCAAAGGGCGGCCGATTCACAGGAAAGCTCCTGCGATACGTGAACATGTGAAAAGAGATCCGTTGTGCCGTGGACCTCATGAAGGAGTCAGGCATAGGACCCGACGAAAAGTGGTAGAACAGCCGTCCGCTGAAAAGCTCAGGCCTTCTGCAGGTAGGTGAAGACAAGCACCCCGAGCAGCAGGAAAAAGACGGCGATAACCATTCCGGTAAGCATAGCGGTTTGTGTTTAATTGCAGAATGGGGGCCGCGCCAGTGAA
>CALDGV010000237.1 GCA_937941745.1 uncultured Prosthecobacter sp.
TGCGGATGTGGTCTATTACTGGAAGAAGGGCTTTCCCCAACTTGGCGGCAGCAAATCCATTGGGCCAGTGCTGACCAGATTGCAGACCTTTCTCTCACCCAAGCCAATTCGCTACATGGTGAGCCAGCGCGATACCAAGCTGGACATCCCGGCGATCATGGACTCGGGCAAAATTCTCCTCGTCAAACTGCCCCAGGGATTGATGGGCACTGAAAATAGCTACCTTCTCGGCTCGCTGATCGTTTCCAAGCTTCAGCAAGCTGCCATGGCTCGGCAACGCCTTCCTGAGAACCAGCGCAGGCTTTTCACATTGTATGTGGATGAGTTTCAGAACTTCATCACGCCGTCCATGGCCGAGATTTTGTCGGGAGCGCGGAAGTATCGGCTGTCCTTGGTTTTGGCGCATCAAGAGCTGGCGCAGCTCAGCAGAAATGACGCCGTGGCAAGTGCGGTGCTGGCAAATGCCGGAACGCGAGTGGTGTTCCGTGTGGGAGATTCCGACGCGCGCGAGCTGGCGAAGGGATTCGCACACTTTGAGGCCGACGCTCTTCAAAGTCTCGGAATCGGAGAGGCCATCGTGCGCATCGAGCGAAGCGATCAGGATTTCAATGTGAGCGTTCCCTTTGATTCCATCGACATGACGGGAGACGATCAGGTGCGCGAGGATGTGATCGCTAGATCCAGAAGTCGATACGGGACGCCACGAAGCGAGATCGAGGCAGCAGAACGGCAACGGCTTTGTGCGCTGACAGCACCTTTGCCCGCGAAGAGCCAGCAACCGGCAAAAGCCCAAGAGCCACCCACTCCTGTCACAGTCGAGCCCTCAGTGCCCGATCCTGAGCTTGTTCCACCGATTGCCGTAGAAGTCCCACCTCATGCTGAGGCACCCCTTGAACCGCCCCAATACGAAACCACCACCCTCAAAGCTGATCTGGAGGAACTGGGACGCGGT
This sequence comes from uncultured Prosthecobacter sp., assembly GCA_937941745.1. Classification (GTDB taxonomy): domain Bacteria; phylum Verrucomicrobiota; class Verrucomicrobiia; order Verrucomicrobiales; family Verrucomicrobiaceae; genus Prosthecobacter. Next base: position 953 of record CALDGV010000237.1, read on the forward strand.
GGGGACATCCACAAGGCCGCACAGGCCGAGTTCAAGCGGCTGGCTGAGGCGCGGGGCTTTCGAGCCACGATTGAACGTCAGCTCCCCGGCTCGCTCGACACGGTGGACATCTACCTGGAACGGGATGGCCTCAGCATTGCCTGCGAGGTTTCCGTGACGAACACACTCGAATACGAGATGAAGAACGTGACCAAGTGCCTCCGCGCAGGCGTGGCGCAGGTGCTCGTTTTGACCGTCGATGAGACCAAACACCAGCGGCTTAGCGCGGCCGTCAGCAGCCTGCTCTCGGCTGAGGATCAAAAGCGGGTGCTGTGCCTGATGCAGGCCGACTTTGTCGCCTTTCTGGATTCCTGCCGAGCTGCGCCCGCCCCCGAGCCTCCTCCACCATCCGCAGCCAGCAGTTCCAAAGTCGTGAAAGGATGGAAAGTGCGAACCAACGCCGTTCCAACTCCAAGCGAGGACGTGAATGCACTGGAAAAGGAACTCGCCGCGACGATGGCGGAGAACCTTCGCCGACGGAAGACCAAGAAGCGCGGTGAGAAGAAGTAGAGGCGCTGACTTGAAAAAGAAGGGGTACGATGTTAAAGGCAATACATGAGTAAAACTTTGCCTATTTGCGAAAGTGGAGCCAAACGGGTTGGGATCTGGATTCGCGTCTCCAGCGAGGAGCAGGCCGAGGGTGACAGCCCGGATCATCACCGCGTCCGGGCGGAAATGTATGCCACCTCGCGGGGATGGAAGGTTCTCGAAATCTATGACCTCGCAGGGGTAAGCGGCAAGAGCGTGGCCGACCACCCGGAGGCCAAACGCATGATGGCTGACGTGAAGCGCGGGCACATCCAGGCGCTCGTCTTTTCCAAACTCGCCCGCCTGACCCGCAATGCGAAGGAGTTGATGGAGTTCAGCGAGTTCTTCCAGACCCACCAGGCCGATCTCGTGTCGCTCAGTGAGAGCATCGACACGAGTTCACCCGCCGGGCGGCTGTTTTTCAATCTGGTCGGCTGCATGGCCCAGTGGGAGCGAGAAGAGATCGCCGACCGGATCAAGAGTTCCGTCCTTGTTCGCGCGAAGATGGGCAAACCGCTCAGCGGCAAGGCCCCCTATGGCTACATGTGGAAGGACAAGAAGCTCGCGGTTAACCCGGACGAAGCTCCCGTGCGCAGGCTAATCTATGAGCTTTTTGACGAGCACAAGCGCATCAAAACCGTCGCCCGGATGCTGAATCAGCGGGGCTACCGCACCCGGAACAACAAGAAGTGGTCGGACACTGCGGTGCGCTTCCAGCTTCGCGATCCCACCCCCAAGGGCATCCACCGCCGCAATTACAGCACCAACATCGGAGGCAAGAAGCTCGTCAACAAACCTGAGAGCGAACACATTTTCAATGAGGTCGAGGCCATCGTCTCTGCCGAGCTATGGGAACGCTGCAACGCCTGCCTGGACGCCCGCTACATGAAGCGCGAGCGCCGTCCCAGCAAAATGCCTGCCCACATCTTCAGCGGCTTCGTCGCCTGCCACTGCGGGGCCAAGATGTATGTGCCCATGCGCACGCCGAAATACACCTGCCAGAAGTGCCGCAACAGCATCTCATGCCAGGACTTGGACGAGATTTTCATGGAGGAGGTCAAAGGCTACCTCGTGAAGCCGGACAACATCCAGGCCTACCTCAAAAAGGCCGGAACCGCCCTCTCTGAAAAGCAGTCGCTCCACGAACAGCGCCGGAAGGAGTCCGAAAAACTCACGCAGGACACCGAGCGCATGCTCCGGCTCTATCTCGATGGCAACATCGGCGCGGAGGACTTCAAAAAGTTCAACCAGCCGCTCAGCGACCAGCGGTCGCAACTCGACGAGGAACTGGCTCGCCTCCAGGCCGAGATCGACGTTCTCAAAATCGACAACCTCTCAAGTGAACAGATGGTCTCCGAGGCCATCGACCTGCATGCCCGCTGGCCTGAGATGAGCCTCGAAGAAAAACGCCGTGTCGCCGAACTGATGGTGCGCAGCATCATCGTGGGCGACGGCGAGATCGAATTCAACCTCGTGCAGCTTCCCAGCTATCAAGAATTCACAAATTGGCAAAATACGTATCTTCGTGGCTGTAGGGCGGGGCGCAGCAGCAGAGGAAGCGGAGGGTCTGGGTGGCGGTGATCTGGTGCCAGGCGCCGGGGGGGATGAGGATGGCATCGCCGGGGGCGACGGGGCGCTCTTCGCCATCAATCTCCATGGTGCCGGTGCCTTCGAGGATGAAGTAAAATTCCTCGCTGAGCTTGTGGTGATGGCGCTCGGTGGGGCGGCCGACGGGGACG
>CALDGV010000238.1 GCA_937941745.1 uncultured Prosthecobacter sp.
TCGTCGGCTACGCCTACTCGATGGAGTTCTTCGTGGCCTACTACAGCGCCAACAAATTCGAGCTTCAGACCTTCATGCTGCGCGGCCTCTATGGCCCCTCCACCTGGGCTTATTACTTCATGTTCGGCTTCAACGTCTTCGCCCCCCAGCTCTTCTGGTATCGCCCCTTCCGCCACAACATGTGGGTCGTGATGTTCGTCTGCATGTGCGTGAACGCCGGCATGTGGTTTGAGCGCTACGTCATCATCGCCACCACCCTTGAGCGTCACCTCGTTCCCGGCTCCTGGCGCACCTATGAGGCCACCTGGGTCGATAAGTACACCTTCCTCGGCACCTTTGGCCTCTTCATGATGCTGTTCCTCCTGTTCCTGCGCTTCCTGCCTGTCATCGCCATCGGCGAAGTGAAGGGCGTGCTTCCGCAGAGTGACCCTCATCATCATGACCACGGCAGGGAAGGCATCCAGGAAGAAGACCTCATGGGCTATCCTGACCGCCACGTTCCCCGCGAAGCCGCTGCTGCTTGATCTGAAATCTCCTATTTCAAATTTTTCAAATGAGCACCTTGAAACGAGTCCACGGATACCTCGCCGAATTTGATGGCGCGGCCGACCTCTACCACGCCGCCGAGCACGTCCGCGATGCCGGTTATCAGCGCTGGGACGTCCACAGCCCCTTCCCCATCCACGGCATGGACAAGGCCATGGGCAACCCCAAGTCCATCCTTCCCAAGCTCGTCTTCGTCGGCGGCATGACCGGCACCTGCGTGGCTTTCGTCCTCCAGACCCTCACCCAGACCAACTTCTGGTCCAGCGTCGGCCTCGGCTTCCTTCAGAAGCTCGCCGAGACCTATCCCACCATCGTCCAGGCCAAGCCGACCGACATCTGGACGCTCCCAGCCTTCTTCCCGGTTATGTTTGAGCTGACCATCCTGTTCAGCGCCTTCACCACGCTTTTCGGCCTGCTCGCCCTCATGGGCCTGCCCCGCCTGAACCACCCTCTCTTCGCCTCCAAGCAGTTCGCCAAGTTTTCCGACGACGGATTCTTCGTCTGCATTGAGGCCCGCGACCCGAAATTCAGCCAGGAAGGCACCAAAGCCCTTCTGGAAAAGATTGGTGGCAAGAACATCGAGCTCGTCGAAGACGAACTCTAAGCCGTTCGGCCCGCCCTCCATCGCCCGCCTCCCTCCAAAAGAGCCGCCTCGTGCGGCTCTTTTGCTTTTGAGCAAACGCCAGGATGATCTGGGTCAAGAGATACACTGAATCCCGCTTTAAGCAGGCCATTGCTTCAGAAGCAATATTTAGGAAATAGCAGTAAATTCCTGGGCAAATTTTTCTGACAGGGAGCTGCATTCATGCTCCACTGCCACCTTCACATTTTTCTTCGCATGCGCTCATGGGTGATTGGCCTCTCCACTCTCTGTCTGGTCCAGATTTTGATGGCCCAAGATCAGGTTCATTGGAGAGATCTGAACCCGGTGACAGCATACGGCAGTGTCCGGCTGGCAGAGGAAGACGTTGAGCCCGTTGTTTATTACCAACGAGGTAATATAGATATTTTCAAAGGCGACGCATCAGGGGTTCAAAGTCGTGTGCCTGTGCCGGTGTCCGACTTCGTGGACGTGCGGGAAGATGGCAGCGAACTCCTCTGCCATTATGATCCCAATCGTGGTGTTTGGTCTGGCAATGGATTTCCGACGGCAATCTATCTGGTCAATCCACAGACTCGGGAGTGGCATCAACTGCCTGAAATGCCCGGCCTGCCCACCACAGCCAAACTAGAGCCCCATGGCCTCACTGGGGATGGTGTGGTGATCGGCAAAGTGGCCTTGTCAGAAACGTGGTGGACCTACAGCCGTGCGGAGGGCTACCGGCAGATTGTAAGGGCGGATGAGCCGGTTAACTCACTGCCTCCCTTGGGTGGCGATTTCGTCCGCCTGGGGTTGGGTGGCAGGTTCTGGTGGATACCCAATTCTGGTTGGCGTGCACTGCCATCTTGGGCAGAAAGCTCCGTCACTTCGGGTGTCTCAAGCAACGGCCAGTGGCTTGTGACTCCGAAGGAAAGCAGCTACTGGCGGTTCAAGAGTCCGATGCAGCGTTGGCAGGTGAGCCAGGAGGAAACCCTGGTGAACCCGACCTACCTTCATGTGCCAGAAGGCTGGCGGTTGGAGTCGATTGCCAGGGTTTTGGATGACGGAACTGTGATCGGAACGCTGGCGACCCAGAGCAGCGGTGCCTATCGCGACATGGATGTCTTTATCTGGCATGCCAATGGGCAGGTCGAAAGCCTCCAGGCTGCGGTGCGCCGGAGCTTTGGCGATGATGAACTCCCTGGTTTGAGCCGTCTTGGAAAGGTCATGTCCGTGAGCGCAGATGGCCGACGCTTTGCCGGTGCACGGGAGCTTCCTGATTCAGGGTCGGTCAATGAGAGCGCAGTCGCCTGGAGCTTGTTTTTAAATGAGGTGATTTCACCTCTGCCATCGGGTCCTGAACTGCAGCTTTTTCTGGATCAAGGTTCAGGCACCTTTTCCCAGTGGGTCACGGCCATGAACATCGGCAATCAGCCGGTGACGATCACCGCAGCAGCGTTTGAAGGTCCGGAGGCTTACCGGTTTTCACTGGCGGTGGGTGGCCAGGCTGCGCCTTTCCAGTCCGTCACGCTGGCACCGGGTGCGACACTGAGGCTGTCTTATCTGGTCAACGACGGAAACATAGACCGCACAGCGCTTTTGCGACTGACCAGCGATGATCCAAGGCCGGATGCCGGCATGATCGAGATACATCACCGCTCGATCATGATGCCCAGTATTTCTATTTCGGGAGTGCCGCGCACGAAAGAAACAGCGGCCGGGAGACTGCTTGAGCTGCCTGTGTCGGTGGGGTGCATTTCGGACTATCGAAGTGTGACGGTGGAGGGGCTGGGCGTGGAACTCGAAAGTGCGGCTGATTTCAGCGAAGTTGTTCCTGCCGGCACATTTGATCTGGCCAGCAGCAGCACCCGCCAAGTCACCCTACGAGTGCGCTTTGATAAGCCAGGGCTGCATGAAGTCCGGGTTCGCGTCACCGGCCCCACGGACTGTCGGCTTCCAGAGCCTACGATGGTGTCTGTCCAAGTCCGGCCTCAGGCGGCGCTAGAGTGGGTGGCAGAAGATGGAGTCACCGTTTTGGATCCTGCCACAGAAGTGCTGGATGCCGGGCAGGTGACCGTGAACGCGGCGATTTTCATGCCCGTGCGGCTCAGGAATCCAGGAGCGGATCCCTTGAGTTTGATCAGCCGCTCAGGGCTCTCGGTGAATGATCCTTTTCGAGGTCCGATGGATTCGACCACTGAAATACTTCCGCCGCCACCTGTTGTCGAGGAGCTGGCCGCAGTGCCTGCCGGCCAGACCGTCATCAAGCATCTCCGAGTCTCTCCCAGCCTGGTGGGGCTGCAGGAGAGCACCGTCATCTTGGATTCGCCGGGGCAGCTTCTCACACCAGTGACGCTGAAAGTCCGCTGCACTGGGATCGCTGCGGGTCCGCCGGTGTTCCTCGAACAGCCACAGTCCGTTTTTGTCTCCCAGCTTGGCCCCATGCCACCGGTCAAGGTGGCGGGACGTCAGCATCTCACGGCTGAGCTGATCTCCGGCACCTCCTGGTCTCAGCCCTTGAGCATGGACAAGCAGTCCCGCGTGACCTATGCCGCCACCCCGGGAGCCTGGAGGCTGCGAGTGAACAACTCCAAGGGAAGCGCCACGAGCCAGTCATTTTACATCGTCCATCTCCCACAAGCTCCGCCAGGCCAGCAGTCCCTGCGAGTTGGAGAGTCAGCCTACTTCTCCATGGGGGCCAATGGACCAGGGTTGACCTATCAATGGTGGCACGAGGGAACGAAACTGAGCGATGCCAACGGCTACAAAGGAAGCCAGTCAGGCGTCTTGCGCGTGACTTCCATCAAGGCAGCCCATGCCGGGCGTTATTTCTGCGATGTCACCCTGACGGGCCCCGACCGCATCCTGACGGAGCGGCGCGAAGTGGCTCATCTCACAGTCGATGACCCCAGCCTGGCCCCAAGGGTAAAACCCTTCAGCCTGCGCCGCGCCAGAGAAGGTGAGTTCCTGAGTTTTTCCATCCAGGCAGAGGGACGTCCGGGCAGGACCACCATCACAGGGCTGCCGCCCGGACTGCGGCAGGTCCAGGCCGGGGAAGGCGTGGTTCAAGGATTC
>CALDGV010000239.1 GCA_937941745.1 uncultured Prosthecobacter sp.
CCTGCGGCACCCGCAACCAGCGCGGCGCCCTGGAACCGATCTGATGGCCGCTTGCCGGCGGTCTCCTGATTGCCAGCCTGCCAACAAGGGCTACCTCTGCCTCCTTACTCTCCCGTTCTCATGCCTGACACCGCCACACTCCTGATCCATTGCCCGGACCGCCCAGGGCTCGTCCACGATGTCACCGGCTTCATCTCCTCCCACCGGGGCAACATCATCGACCTCCAGCAGCACATTGATCCGGATGAAAACGCCTTCTTCATGCGCCTGGAATGGAGCCTCGAAAACTTCACGCTCGAAAAAGAGGAGATCAGCGACCGCCTGCAGCCCCTGGCGCGCCGCCACGAAATGCAGATGCGCCTGCACTTCGCCAGCCGCAGGAAGCGCATCGCCTTGTTCGTGACGAAGGAGAACCACTGCCTCTATGACCTGCTTGCCCGTCACGAGGCCGGCGACCTGCCGGTGGACATTCCCCTGATCGTCGCCAACCACGAAACACTGCGCCCGGCTGCCGAACGCTTTGGCATTCCATTCCATCACTTCCCAATCACCAAGGAGAACAAGCTGGAGCAGGAGGCTGCGCAGATCGCGCTGCTCAAAAGCGAGCGGATCGACACCGTGGTCCTGGCCCGCTACATGCAGATCATCAGCCCGGCGATGATCGCCGCTTTTCCAAACCAGATCCTCAACATTCATCACAGCTTCCTGCCAGCCTTCGTCGGCGCCAAGCCCTACCATCAGGCTCACGCCCGCGGCGTGAAAATCATCGGCGCCACCAGTCACTACGTGACTGCCGACCTGGATGAAGGCCCGATCATTCACCAGGATGTCATGCGTGTCAGCCATGAGGACAGCGTGCAGGACCTTGTCCGCCTGGGCCGCGACCTTGAGAAAACCGTGCTCGCCAAGGCACTCTGGTGGCACGTGCGCGATCAGGTGCTGGTGTACAAGAACAAGACGGTCGTCTTCGATTGAGCCCCTTGCACGGCCGGTGGCCTCGCGTTAGGTCCGCCCAGCTTTTCCAATCATGAGTCAACCCATCGTCGGCATCATCATGGGCTCCAGCTCCGACTGGCCCACCCTGCAAAATGCAGCCCAGGTCCTGGAGGACTTTGGCGTTCCCTTCGAAAAGAAGGTCGTCAGCGCCCACCGCACGCCCCAGCTGCTCTATGACTATGCCACGACCGCCCGCAGCCGTGGTCTGAAGATCATCATCGCCGGAGCCGGCGGCGCAGCCCATCTGCCGGGCATGACTGCCAGCATGACCACTGTGCCCGTGCTCGGCGTGCCGGTTCAGAGCCGCGCCCTGAGCGGTGTGGACAGCCTCTACTCCATCGTCCAGATGCCCGGAGGCATCCCTGTGGCCACCTTTGCCATTGGCAATGCAGGCGCGCTGAACGCGGGTCTTTTTGCCATCTCCATGCTGGCCAACGAAAACCCTGAACTCGCGGACAAGCTGCAGGCCTTCCGCGACCGCCAGACGGCCAAGGTTCTGGAGAGCCAGAAGGAGCTGGAAGCTCCCGCATCGTAGCAGCAGGTAAAAAAAACCTGCAACCTCACCTCATGCCTTCGGCCGATGAGGCACGAGAACATCGGGAGACT
>CALDGV010000240.1 GCA_937941745.1 uncultured Prosthecobacter sp.
TCCCCGACAGGAATCGAACCTGTATTTAGAGTTTAGGAAACCCTCGTTCTATCCATTGAACTACGGGGACTCCGGCGCGGAGCGATTCATGGATGGTAAAACAGAGGCTGGCAAGCCTGCGGCGGCTGGAAGCGCAGATTTGCAGGTTGCCGAAGTGCTCGCGGGGCAAAAATTATCATTTTCCCGAAGCCCCTGGGCCTGTGACGCCACGTAGCCCCATCGAAGGCCAAGGTTGGGCACTGTTCCTGCTCAGGGAACGACGCTACCCCAGCCTTCACATTGTGAATAACCCTCCCTCATGGACCCCGCTTCACTCCCGCGCTTGCGTTCCCGGAGCTTCGCGGCTAAATGCGGCCCCCTTTTGCACTAAAATGACCTCCTCAGGACTCCCCCAAAACGGTCTCCCGCCCGCTCAGGGCCTCTATGATCCACGCAATGAGCACGATGCGTGCGGTGTCGGTTTCGTCTGCCACATGAAGGGGAAGAAATCCCACAAAATCGTCTCGGACGCCCTTCAGATTTTGGAAAACCTGGACCATCGCGGAGCCTGCGTGGAAGAAAACACGGGCGACGGCGCAGGCATCTTGATCCAGCTGCCTCACAAGTTCCTCACCAAGGTCGCCAAACAGGCTGGCTTTGAGCTGCCAGAACAAGGTCAGTATGGCGTGGCGAACATCTTCACCTCACGTGACCCCGAAGCCCGCAAAAAGGGCCAGGAGGTCTTTGAGAAAGTGGCCGCAGAAGAGGGCATGCCCGTCATTGGCTGGCGTGATCTGCCGACAGACAACTCCACCCTCGGCAAGTCGGCCAAGGCCAGCGAGCCACTGGTGCGCCAGGTGTTTGTGAAGCGTCATGCCGCCTGCCAGGACGACCTTTCCTTTGAGCGGAAGCTCTACGTACTGCGCAAGGTGGCGCACAACGCCATTCGCGTGGCGAAGATCGACACTGCTTGGTATGCGCCGAGCTTTTCCTGCCGCACGCTGGTCTATAAAGGCATGCTCACTCCGGCGCAGGTCGGTGGTTACTACCTTGACCTGAGCGATGAAGACATGGAGTCGGCGCTGGCCCTGGTGCACAGCCGTTTCTCGACGAACACCTTCCCGAACTGGGAACGCTCGCATCCGTATCGCTACATCGCCCACAACGGCGAGATCAACACGTTGCGCGGCAACATCAACTGGATGCTCGCCCGTCAGTCGCTGTTCGCGTCGGAGCTGTTTGGCGATGACATCAACAAGATCAAGCCGGTCATCAATGTGGATGGCTCGGACTCGACGATCTTTGACAACTGCCTCGAACTCCTCGTGCTGAGCGGCCGCTCTTTGCCACACGCGATGATGATGATGATTCCGGAGCCGTGGAGCGGCCACGAGTCGATGAGCGAGGCGAAGAAGGCCTTCTACGAATACCACAGCTGCCTCATGGAGCCGTGGGATGGCCCTGCATCCGTCGCTTTCACCGATGGCACGATGATGGGCGCCACGCTGGACCGCAATGGTCTGCGTCCTTCGCGCTACTACGTCACGCATGATGATTTGGTCATCATGGGCTCGGAAGCGGGCGTGTTGCCGGTCGATCCGGCGAATGTGAAGCTGAAAGGTCGTCTGCAGCCGGGCAAAATGTTCATCGTGAACATGGAAGAAGGCCGCATCGTGCCGGACGACGAGATCAAAGAGAAGATTGCCGCCGAGAAGCCCTACCGCGAGTGGCTCGACAAGAACCTCGTGAAGCTGGCCGACATCGCCGATGGTGCTCCCGCGCCACTGCCGGATCACGAGACGATGCTGAAGCGCCAGCAGGCCTTTGGCTATACTTGGGAAGACCTGCGCATGCTCATGGTGCCGATGGCACGTGATGGCGTTGAGGCGATTGGCTCGATGGGCACCGACATCCCGATCGCGGTGCTGTCGAACAAGGCCAAATTGCTTTATGACTACTTCAAGCAGCTCTTCGCGCAGGTGACGAACCCGCCGATTGACTGCATCCGCGAGGAAATCGTCACGTCGCCCATCACGACCATCGGTCGCGAGGGCAACCTGCTCGATCCGAAGCCGGAAAGCTGCCATTTGATCGAGCTGAAGA
>CALDGV010000241.1 GCA_937941745.1 uncultured Prosthecobacter sp.
AAGTGGATCGAAGAGCTTTTACCGCTACAACGTCTCTGCAAACTCGTGGACTCGCCTGGCGGATGTTCCAGACGGCATCAGTTCCGGCGGTTCCCTCGTCTATGATGGCACCTCCATCTATGCCTTCCGTGGTGGTGACCGCACGAACTTCTACCGTTACAACCTCAGCACCAACACCTGGGCGCGCATGGCGTCGGCACCTTCGACGGTCAACAATGGTGGCTCGCTCGCCTTTGGCGGGGTCTCACTCTATGCTTTGCGTGGTGACAGCAGTTCAGCCTTCTGGCGCTACAGCCTCCAGTCCAATACCTGGACAACCCTGGCTTCGGCACCTGCCTCAGTTACCTCCGGGGGATCCTTGGTGGAATTTGGCGCGCCTGTGCCAACCGAACTCACGGTCGAACTGGTGGCGTGCAACACCCTGGTGACGGATGGAGGCACGGCAACCGTCCAGATGACGGTCGGCTCCAGCGAGACGACCCTCAGCAACGTCACAGCCCCGGCGTTGACGATCACTCCCTCGGGAGGTGCCAGCGCCACCCTGCTGAGCGGACCGACGCCAGCTTCTGGAACCGTGCCAGCCGGTGGGGCTCTCACCTTCACCTGGACTTACCGGTTGAACGCCGCTTCAACGGGTCCAGGAAGCCTTCGCTTCTCGAACAGCACTTTCACCGCAGGCTCCACAACCCTGCCTGCATCGACTTCCAACAGCGTCCTCGTCACCCGTCCGCTGACGTTTGTCGTCAGTGTGAACAGCGGCAGCGGCCGAGATGCCATCGATAACATCGCCAGCATTCAGACCAACGAGTTCAGGGGTACTTACCTGGTGGCAAACACCTCCAGTGGCGGCACGGCGGACCGCCTGCTGAAATTGAATGGCACCACGGTTTCAGATGTTGGCAGCACGGGGACCAACTTCATGCGTGCCCTTGCGCTGAATCTGGACAGTAGCGTTTTGTATGGAGTTGACCGGGATTCGACGGTGGGTTCGGGAGCGGACCGGTTTGGCCGGATCAACACGAGCACGGGTGCGTTTACGTCCATCAACCGCGTGGTCAATGCCGCCAACGCCCTTTCAGGTGCACTGGGAAGCTTCACGGTGGCGGACATACGTGGCATGGCCTTTGACCGGGAGAGTGGCGAGCTTTTCGCCGTGCACCGTCGTGAAGACGGCACCACAGGGAACACCCTCCTGGACCTGCTCTTCAAGATTGATCCAGAAACAGGTCTTCACGTGGATGATGCCTTCGGGCCTGGCATTGATTATGTGGCGATCGCCACAAACACGCTTTCGACGCCGCTCTACAATGTGGATGACCTGACTTTCGACCCTGGAAGTGGCCAGCTCTATGCGATCGCCAACGATTCGACCTCCGGTGTCGATGACCTCGACAAGCTTGTGATCATCAATCCGGTGACGGGTGCGGTGACCAACATTGGCCGGTTCGTCCTAGCGGGGACAACTTCCAGTTATGTGACGAATGTCCAGGGCATGGCGTTTGATGCCAGCGGTGTCCTGCGTGTTTCCACCGGCAGTGGCGGTGCTGCCTCCACCGCCAACCGCGTCTGGGCAGTCAATACGCTGAATGCGCAATGCGCCCAGCTGGTATCTCCCACGGCCAGCCTGGCTGCCTACACTGACTTTGAGGCGATTGAATGCCCGGTCAGCCCGGTGGTGATCCCGCCGACTCCCTCGAACAACGTCCAGACTGGTCTGACGGGAAGCATTGGCGACCTTGTCTATGCTGATGCCAATGGCAACGGAGTGCGTGATGCAGGCGAAGCCGGTGTTTCAGGCGTGAAGATCACTGTGACCAGCGGTTCGACGACCAAGCAGGCGGTCAGTGATGGCAGTGGAGCCTATCGGGTTTACGGCTTGAACGCAAATGGCGGCAGTCCGTGGACGGTCAGCGTGGATCTGAACACTCTGCCGCGCGACTGGGTGATGACGACATCACCCGTGCTACAGCGAACCCTTGCCAGCAACAGCACCTCCATTGATGACGCGGACTTCGGTGTCTTTACGCCAGCTCCGCCTGCCACTGCCGCAGAGATTCGAGGCATCTTCTGGACGGACCGTGATGAGGACGGCGTCATTGAAGATGAGGAAGCTCCTCTGCAAGGCGTTGCCGTGAATCTTTATCGGGACAGGAATGCCAATGGTCTCCTCGATTCTGCGGACCTGCTGGTTCGCTGCGTGGATACCGACGAAAATGGGCAGTACACCATGCCTCGTCTGGCACCCGGAGCTTATCTGGTGGATGTTCTGGAGCAGACACTGCCAGCGGGGATGGCCTTCGTGAGCGGAGGCAGTGCGATCCGTCCAGTCAGCGTGGCGGCTCTCCAGATCAGTGGAGGCCATCATTATGGCTACAACCACACCGCCAGCATCGGCGACCTTGTGTACTACGACACCGATTACGACGGCGTGAGGGATGCGGGCGAAAGCGGTGTACCCAATGTGCGTGTGAGCGTCTATCTGGACACGAACAACAACGACAGGGTGGATGCTGCGGAGAGCGAAGTGGGCATCGCATTCACCAATGCCAGTGGCGTTTACCAAGTCAGCAATCTGCCAGCGGGAGAGTACGTCGTGCGTGTCGATGAACAGCACGTGCCAGCTCCGGCAGGCAGCCCCAATGCAGGTCTTTACAACACCATGCTGCCAACGAATGGCGAAGAAATCGCAGTGACCTTGGCGGCAGCCCAGGCTCTGACCTCCGCCGACTTCGGTTTTGCTGAGCTGGCTCTCGCCGAGGGGCATGTCTTCTATGACGTCAATTTCAGCAGCATCCGAGATGATGGCGACACCGGGCTGCCAAACATCACAGTCGTGCTCAATGGCAACACCGCTTCAGGGCTGCCGGTAAGCCGCACTACGGTGACCAACAGTGAAGGCGAGTTTTCCTTCCTCGTGCCCGCAGGGACCTACATCGTGGCGTTTTCCGCCAGCGATCCTGACTTTCCAGCAGGGATGACTCAGACCACAACGGCGGCCAGCTACACCATCAACCTCGCCGGTGGCTGGGAACTGGAGAATCTCGATTTCGGGCGTGCCTATGCCGGGGGCTTGAGCGGTGTGGTGTTTGCCGATTCGAATGGAAACGGCGGACGTGATGCCGGTGAAGGCGGTGTGCCAGGCGCTGTTGTGGAGCTGTTTGACAGCGCTGGGTCTGTTTT
>CALDGV010000242.1 GCA_937941745.1 uncultured Prosthecobacter sp.
AAGCTCTACTTGCTCAAAAAGATGCCGCAGCCCAGCGAGCCCGGCTATCTCGATCAGCTTGAGCACTGGATCACCCACTTCATCGACCTCAGCATCGGCCGCGCCTTCATTTTGTTCACCAGCTACAGCCAGATGACCTCCCTGGCCGACAAACTCGAAGCCCACTGCGAAAAACGCGGCTGGCGGCTGCTCGTGCAAGGCCGCGGCATGCCACGCCATCAAATGCTCGCCGAATTCAAGAACGACACCCACAGCGTCCTCTGCGGAACGGACAGCTTTTGGACCGGCGTCGATGTCCCCGGTGAATCCTTGAGCAACGTCATCATCACGCGCCTCCCCTTCGCCGTGCCCGATCACCCGCTCACCGCCTCACGCATCGAGCATCTCGAAGAACAGGGCCTCAACGCCTTCACCGAATACAGCGTCCCCGAGGCCATCCTCAAGCTCCGCCAGGGCGTAGGCCGCCTTATCCGCACCGCCACCGACAAAGGCATCTGCGCCATCCTCGACAACCGCATCCTTACCAAGCCGTATGGTAGAGCGTTCTTGTCATCGCTGCCGGAGTGCCCGACGGAGATTTTGCAATAGCTCGATCCTCTCTTTTGAACGCCAGGGCCTGCCGTGGGTGGAAGCATGGCCCACGGAGCGGCTGCAAGGCGAGCGATCCTTATTCCAACGCTAACATGTCTGCGAAGTAAGATTGGTTCACGAGCTTCTGCACCGTAGCTAGGGTTTCGGTGAGCTTTTGTTTGATGGCGTCGTCTCCGGCTCCTGACAGGCTGAAGCCGTGTGGCTGGAGCTTGTCTTTGGCGAAGTCAAAGGTGGCGGTTTGATCCAGCGACACCCGCAGCACCGCCTGATGACGATCCCTCTCCAACGCGACTTTTTCTTCCGCCCGGGTAAAACTGCTGATCGTCGTGCCATCCTCCGCATAATGAAAGCGGGTGATGATCCCTCCATCCTCGGTCATCTCGCGAAGTTGCTGGAAATCCAGCGAGTAATCAAAAGTGACCACGCGCTCCATGCCCGACTTCATGTCCTTCTCACGCCATTCGGTGACCAACCTGCGCTGTGGATCATAGGTGTAACGTGTCTCCGACTCCGGGCTGATGATGCTGACAGGCAGTCCGTAGGTGGGATGATACTCGTACCGGGTGACCGCCCCGTTGATGTCCTTGCTTCCCAGACTTCCACTGGGCAGATAGGTGGACACTTCCCGGTGCTTCTCCATGCGCTTTTCCAGAGTAATCTGTCGTCTCTTCAACAAGCCTTCAGGCGTTTGAGAGAACGTATAATCATACATGTTGTCCGATTTCGGAGTCCCATCAGCGTTCATTTGCCGAACAATGGTCCAGTAGTGAAGGGACGGATCTTTGGGGTCGCTTCCGTATTCATAAGCGGCGCTGGTGCCGTCTCGATTGACGACTCGCTCAGTCATTGCAGTGCTCTTGTTGTAGCCGATCTGTATCCGGGTGCCGTCCGGGTAGGAGACAGCGGTCATGTTATGCTTGGCATCATATTCGTGGGTGTAAATGTTGCCTGCCGTATCCTTGCTCCAGACCAGATCACTGTCTTTGTATTTATAGGTGGCGGTTTGTCCGTCGGAGTCGCGAATCTGAGTCACCAAACCGTCGGCATTCAGATCAAACCATACTTCATAGCCGTTCACATCGCTGAGATGCCGCACCCGCCCGCTCTCATCTCGTTGGATGCGAAACCAGTATCCGTTGGCTTCCATTTGCAGGACCAGCCTTCCGGCAAGATCGAATGTCTCGGTCCTTCCGCCCATGACCCGTCTTTGATAGCCTGATGAAGTGCGTTTGATGACATAACCGTGACTCGCGCGGCAGGCGGGGTTGCCGCAGTTGTATGAATCGGTTTTTTGCCATCCAGAAGGAGGGTGTTTCATATTCTCCAACCCTCTCGACACAAAATTGAGCGTTTGCGCCAGACGGGATTCTTTATCGGCCTTGAGACGCCCTCCTAATTCCATTTGAGCGGTCAAATCAGGGAGGTCGGGAGACAACGCGGCAATGTCCAGGATCATCTGAGTCCTTGCTGTGGAACGAGACAGCGATGAAGCCCCGCTGACAAAGCGAAGCGCCCCGCTCCCGTTTTCATGCACCGTGATGCCCCCTTCATTGTCCGTGCTCAGGTAGGTGCTGAAATCCCATCCCCAGCCATAACCGAACTCCGAAGTCTCCGTGGCGCGGCTGTTATAGGTTCGGACGATTTCGATCTTCCCGCTGACCTGCCCAGGCGCTGTCGGAGGCGAGATCAGATCGGTGTAACTGATGTAGAAATTGCCGTTTTTGAGATTCACTCCCGCGAAACTCATGCCTGTGCCGATGACAGACCATGCGACGAGCAACCAAATGTAGGTGCGGAAGATCATGGGTTTTGGGAAGAGGTTGGTTTTGGAGATGATTGATACGGCAATGGCCACGTCGTGGCGAAGCCTTCGTTGGAGGTGATGAGGAGGCAATTGCCCGACAAGAGTTGCAACCGGTCCACACCGGTCGGC
>CALDGV010000243.1 GCA_937941745.1 uncultured Prosthecobacter sp.
TCGCCTGCCCCGTGTCACCAGGGCCCCCTCTCCAAACGCCTCGCCCTCGGCGAGCACCGCGATGACAAACTCCCGCCCCCCTTGATTGACGACGATCCTCGCCCTCCCCTGGATGATGAGAAACATTTCATGTCCAGCCTCACCCTCATGCAGCAGACGATCTCCTGCCTGGCAGTGCAGGATCGTTCCTGCCATCAGCAGTCTTTGCACCTGCTCTTGTGTGAATCCCTGCAGCAGAGTCACGGAACGCGCATTCAGAGCCTGCGCCCACTGTCGCATGAATTCTTCCGCTGAGAGGGTCTGCTTTGCCGTTGTCGCCCGTGCCTCTGGAAAATGTTCATCGAACCATCTCGCCACCGTGCTGTCCGGCCTGTGGGCCTCACAGATTTTCAACAAGGGGGAACGGACACGCCGCAGATGTTCCGCGTCCTCATTCATCATCACCATCGGAACCATGTAGCCTTGAGTGGGCTCGTAAATGTTGCTCTTGTAGCGGATGAACCCAAGCCGCTCATACATGTCGATCAAACGCGGCCGACAAAAGCAGAAGCTAAGCCTGACCCCATGAAGCCAGGCATCTGCATAACCCTTCATGAGGATTTTTAGAGAGACCATTGAGCCCCGGTATTTGGGTGCAACGATGTAACGGCTAATGAATCCAAAGGCACTGTCTGGAAAAGCTTTAAAGAGGTCCAGCGCATAGTGTTTGCGCCATTTGACGGGGATTCTCGAAAGACCTCCATAATGCAGGCAATAAGTCGCCACAATCCTGCCATCATCTTCAGCATAGTAAATGACGCCGGCATCATCCATCTCATCAGTGAGGATCTTCTGAGCTGAGTCTGCGATGTCGTATTTCCATCCAAGCTCCTCGACGTAACAAGCGTACCTTAGCTCATATACGGCACGCTTCTCCTCGGTCGTAGCTGCAATCTTGATCTCCATAAGCGAGAATCCTGACGTTCGAATCTAAAACACGCAGGCAACTGGCTGTCAGCAGGCCTGTGACAACTTCATTGTCCCGAATGAGCTGCTCCCTTTCGCTCAATCATGAATTCAGGACTGCTCCAGAGGCGGCGCCACGCTTCAGCAAGTGGGATGCGGTTGTAGCGATCAGGAAAGTGCAGTTGAAGCAGGCGCGAAACCTCAGGGTAATGGATCGGATTGATACCAGGAAAAAGATGGTGCTCTGTATGATAAGAGAAGTTGCTGTGCAAAAAGTCCATCCACTTGGGCACAATGACGGAGGTGCTCCCCAAGAGAGGGTCGGTATGCTCACACAAGGGATTCAGGAAATGATTCGTGAAAATATACATCATCACGACAGCGGAACTAACCAGCAGCGGAACCACGAGAACGAAGATCACAGACCATGGAGAGACCCACGCATATGAGAGCATCAGGCTTTGAATAATTCCGATCAGCACAAGTTCGAAGATGATGGTCAGCCTGTCGTGCCGCCTAAACTTCGGCTTCACCACGGTGAACGGAGCCTTCCAATCGGATGGCCCCAGGGCTGATGCCACATGCCTGAGTATGTAAGTGGTGAAATTCAGCAGGACAGTAGGGCGCCATTTCAGCCCAGAGCGATTGGCCATCAGCCACGTGTTGAACAGATGCCTTGCAGAGGTTGACTCACAGGAACGGAACTGGCGATCAGGGTCACGAACTGTGTTTGTCTCCGCATGATGGGTTTCATTGTGTATGCGTCGCCACAAAGTTGCTGGAAATGAGTTCAATCCCCACAAAAGCAGCTCCAAAGCATATCGAATGCTGCGTCTCCCAACGATAGCCCCATGGGCAATCTCGTGAGCGAGGAAGGCCAGACAGGCAAGGCTGTGCCCCATGACCAATGACAAGACAAGCAAGAAGGGATTGACCTCTGTAGTCCTAAACACATGCAGGCAGACAATGATCACCATCAGGTGGAATAAGATGGCAGCATAAGCACCCCAGTGAACCGTCCTCATTTTTGCAGGCAAAAGAGGACGGAGAACACGGAGATAATCTGCAGCCTTCATAAGCTGGAGAACATCTCCGCATGAATTTTGCCGCCTAACTTCATCCGCTTCGCAAGAAGCTGAACCGCGAATTTCAGGAGGAATGATGGAGTTCATGAACAGACAGAGGTGATGTGTGAACTGGCTTGAGGACCTTTGGGGCGATGAAGCTAGGAGCGGAAGACAGACGCCGGGTGGATGCGGGTCAGGGCTTGGAGGGATTTCAAGGGGCCGAAAAGCCCAACCAAGAACTGGATCAGGAAGACTCCGGCCACGATCTGCCAGGGCATGGAAAACGGGGGCACGCCGCGTCCCTCGACCACCATCCCAAAAATCAGCGCCCCCAGCACTCCGGCACCCGAGCTGATGAAGCAAAGGCTCAACGACTGC
>CALDGV010000244.1 GCA_937941745.1 uncultured Prosthecobacter sp.
ATGCTCACCACGGATTTCCCTACCTCTCCGCCGCCGGGCGGCTCGTCCTGAAGGATTTTATCATGATGGGCGGGGCGGTCGTCATGGTCGCCGATTCCGCCCGTCGCGCCCTCGTGAGGCGCTAAGATGGCGAGGGCTGCGCCTGTTGGCAGGTGACGGCGGATGTGAGGGATTGCCGCGCACGGGCGAACCTGATAAAACCTCCGCCTTTCAATCATGATTTCCTGCCGCCCTTTGCTTTCCGCCGCCCTTCTGGCCCTGGCCGTGGTCTCGTCTTACCCAGCTCATGCTGCCGGAACTTTGTCCTCCGGACCGAACATCCTCGTGATCTTTGCTGATGATGTCGGCTGGGGGGATGCCGGCTGTTACGGTGCCACGCAGGTGAAGACGCCGAACATCGACCGCCTGGCTCGTGAGGGGCGGCGTTTTGTGAACGGCCACGCTTCGGCGGCCGTCTGCACGCCCACCCGTTACTCGCTCATCACCGGACAGTATTCCTGGCGTCATCAGGCGGAGGGCTTGAACAAGGGCGTGGCCAAGGGGGATGCGCCGCTGCTGATCCCTACGACCATGACCACCGCGCCCGGATTGCTGAAGCAGGCGGGCTACCGCACGGCGCTCATCGGCAAGTGGCATCTTGGCTTTGGCACCTCGAAGCCCGACTTCAATGGCGAACTGCGCCCCGGCCCCCTGGAGGTCGGTTTTGACGAATACTTCGGCCTGCCCGCAACCAATGACCGCATCCCCACGGTGTTTGTGCGCGATCACCGTGTGGTGGGGCTCGATCCTGCCGACCCGATCACCTACAGCTACGATGCTGCCGAGGCCAAGGCACAGGGCCTGAGTCCCTGGGCCGCCGGACGCAACCGCATCGGCTGGGCCAGGGGCGGCAAAGCCGCATGGTGGAAGGACACCGAAATCGCGGACACGATGACGCGCGAATCCGTGCAGTTCATGGAGCGGAACAGGGAGAAAAAGTTCCTCCTGCTCTTCGCGCCTCACAACGTTCATGCACCCGCGATTCCCGGTCCGAGGTTCGTCGGCAGCAGCGGCTTGGGCAACCGAGCCGACATGCTGCTGGAGCTGGATGCCAGCATCGGTGAACTGCTCCAGACACTGGACCGGCTGGGCCTCGCCAAGGACACGCTCATCCTCTACAGCAGCGACAACGGCGCCTATGTGAATGACGAGAAAGGTCACAAGCCCGGCGGTCCTTTCCGCGGCAAAAAATCCCAACTCTGGGAAGGCGGCCATCGCGTGCCCTTCATCGTCCGCTGGCCTGCCCGCATCCAGCCCGGCGTTTCGGAGGACCTCGTTTCCACGCTCGACATTCCCGCCACAATCTGCGCCGCCGCCGTCATCCCCCTGCCGAAGGAAGCACTGCCAGACAGCTTCAATCTGCTGCCCGCCCTGCTTGGTGAAAAAGACGCCCCGAAGCGTGACCGCCTGATCCTCATGAGCGGCAACGGCGATCTCGCCATCCGCGATGCCACCTTCAAATATATCCCCGACCTGAGCGTTGCCGATGGCTGGTATGCCAACCAAAAGAAAAACCCCAAGGCCGCCAGGCGCGCCGGTCTCTTTGACCTTTCGAAAGATCCCGGGGAAACGCAGAACTTGGCCGGGGAGCGGGCTGCCGACGCACAACGCCTCGCCGAATGGCTGACGAAGGATCAGGCAAGTCCGGTGACCCGCCCGCAATAAGCCTATGCCTATCCGCGCCGGTCTCTTG
The DNA here is from genome assembly GCA_937941745.1 of uncultured Prosthecobacter sp. Lineage (GTDB taxonomy): Bacteria > Verrucomicrobiota > Verrucomicrobiia > Verrucomicrobiales > Verrucomicrobiaceae > Prosthecobacter. The sequence continues at coordinate 1,733 of CALDGV010000244.1, forward strand.
TGTAAGATCCTGCCATGGCTCCCCTGAGGTTGCTGCAACCTCTTCGGCTTAGGCTGGTTGCAGCTGGCTCATGAAGGCTCTTCTGCTATTCTCCCTGCTTGCTTCATCCGCGGCCTTTGCTCAGCAAAAGCACGTCTGGGTGCTGCCGGAACCGAATGCGCCGCGTCTCGAACGTGTGTTGTTCGAGAGCAAAGCCGCCGCACAGCCGGTGAGTTGCTACGTCTTCACGCCGGAAAGCTACGACACGGAGAAGAAACAACGTTTCCCTGTGCTTTACTGGCTCCACGGCAGCGGCGGCAGCTCTCCCGGAGCCGCCGCGCAGGTGGCACAGCGCTACGGCGAGGCCATGCAGGCTGGAAAAATCCTGCCGATGCTCATGGTCTTCCCCAACGGCCTGCCGATGGGCATGTGGTGTGATTGGAAAGATGGGTCGGTGAAGCTCGAGACGATATTCATCGAGGAGCTCATGCCACACATCGACCAGCGCTTCCGCACGTTGGTCAAGCGTGAGGGCCGCATCCTCGAAGGCTTCAGCATGGGCGGCTACGGTGCGGCCCGACTGGGCTTCAAATACCCGCAGCTTTTCGCCGCCGTGTCTCTGCTCGGAGCCGGCCCGTTGCAGCCGGACTTCAATGAAGCACCTCGCGCAGGCCCACGCGGTCGCGATCAAGTCCTCGGAACCGTCTATGGCGGCGACATGGCCTACTACCGTGCACAAAGCCCGTGGCTCATCGCCGAGCAAAACGCCGAAAAACTCCGCTCCGGCCTCCTCATCCGCCAGATCATCGGCGACCGCGATGAGACGCTCGGCTTCAATCGCGAGTTCAAGCAGCATCTCGACGCGCTGAAGGTCCCGCACACCTACCGCCAGCTCCCGGGGATCCCGCACAATCCGAATCTCGTGCTCAATGCTCTTGGCGAGGACAACTGGGGTTTTTACAAGGAGGCTCTGGCTGATCAGGGCAGACTATGATTGGCAGGTGTTACAACCAAGGCGGAAGTGTAATCAGGGGATAGTGGCTAATTGAAAAGTGAAAATCTTAGTAACATCGAGCATCAAAGGCAGTAACCTATGAGCGAAACTGCATCCTTGTTTTATGATCACATGCCCTCCCGTTGCCATACTGATTTTGAGCTCGCTGATCGTTGTATCTCAGAGCAGTGCCAAGCCGCCTTCACCGACCTCCGCCAACCCGGTGCCGGAGGGGTTGGAGAAGTCTGACTGGCAGAGCATCCGCGCCGCGCATGAGGCTTGGCAGCATGAGTTCCGTCAGGTGAAGGGCGTCTGGCAGGCGCGCAACCCTGGGCAGCGCTGGACCACCACCTTTGATGGGCGGCGCTTCCTGGCCAAGCCGCAGGAGGCGGCATGGTCTTGGGGGCTGGAGCTGCGCAGTTACGGCTTTGCATCCAAGCCGCAGTCCGTCAGCGGCACGCCGGAGGTGCAGGCTCGGGGCCAGCGCCTCAGCTACTGCTGGCCGGGCGGGCTGGAGGAGTGGTTCGTCAATGACAAGCGCGGGCTGGAGCACGGCTTCACGGTGGCGGAGCGTCCGGAGGGGGCGCAGGAGGGCGGGCCGCTGGTCTTCACCCTCGGCACGGTGGGCGGCTTGCGCCCCACGGTGGCGGCAGACGCGCAGAGTGTCCACTTCAGCGATGCCGCTGAGGCTACGGTGTTAAATTACGGCGGGCTGGAAGTCTGGGACGCCGACGGCAAGATCCTCGCCTCCCGCTTTGAGCCGGGAGCGCAGGGGCTGTTCCGCATCGCGGTGGAGGAGCAGCCGTGAGCGGGCAGGGCAGGCTGCTGGCGG
>CALDGV010000245.1 GCA_937941745.1 uncultured Prosthecobacter sp.
GGCTGTTTTTGCAGCACTTCCTGGTCCAGCGGCTTGTGGGGAGCTCGAATCCGCAAACACAGATGCGTCGGCAGGATCTGTCTCCACTTTTTCAGCAAGCGCGATGGTGAGACTGGCCTCCGCTTTGGCTGGCATGCAGTTCTCTGGATTGCAGGCCAGGGCGTCAACTTTCACGACCACTTGCACCTTCTCGCCAACTGCTCCCGCTGGGGTAATCCGTGCAGGCAGATGCACCGTGCCGTCATACCCTTCTGACTTTTTCCCGTCGGTCGAATCCACTTCATGGGTGGCCGGCCAGGGAAGCTCCTCAACGCTCCACCCTTCGGGCAGCACCCATTTCAGCTTCGTGGGCTTTCCAATCACGCCCTCTGGCAGAACTTTGCCGTAGGTGTGCCAGTGCTCCTCGTGCACCAATTTCACGGCCACCCGGAAAGGCTGCCCAGGAGCCGCCGCCTTGACCTCGCTGACCAGGCTGGCAGTGACTTTGGCGGCAGGCTTAGTGCCGGGGACAGCGAGGTCGATCTGTGCTGTCAGGGTCGATGTCAGCCCCAGAAGGACGACCAGCAGGTGCAAAATTCGGATCATGGCAGTAAGGAACATACGAGAGACGCGACCGCGGCTTATTCCAAGCTCCAAAAGCAGGTTTTAAGCCCTGAATCCTCCATGCCTGCGGCAGTGAGATTCCATTCGACCTGACGTACCGATGTCCATGCTCAAAACCCTCGCCTTTGCCCTGGCTGCACCCCTGCCCGCGCTAGCGGTTGATTTCGTCAAGGAGGTGCAGCCAATCCTGCGTGAGCGCTGCTACTCCTGCCACGGTGCCACCAAGCAGGAAGCGGCCTTCCGCCTCGACCACAAGCCCAGTGCTCTGAAAGGTGGAGACTTCGGGATCGCCATCAAAGCGGGTCACAGTGGAGATTCAGTGCTTGTCCATGCCATTGAAGGCCGGAATCCCAAGATGCGCATGCCACGCAAGGGCGACCCACTGTCTGCGGCAGAAATCAGCACGATCAAAGCCTGGATCGATGCCGGCGCAGAATGGCCTGACAGCGCCAGCGTCAAGCTGGAGACCAAGACGGATCACTGGGCTTTCAAGCCTCCGGTGAAGCCCAAGGTGCCTGGTGTGAAGAACCAGCATCCGATTGACGCCTTCATTCAAGATCGGCTGGCCCAGGAAGGCATGAAACCCTCACCCAGGGCCGCTCCGGAAAAACTCGTGCGTCGTCTTTATCTGGATCTCGTCGGGCTTCCCCCACCGGTCGAAGCAGCTACCAAGAGCTACGACAGCCTGGTAGAGGAACTCCTGCAATCCCCACACTACGGCGAGCGCTGGGGCCGCCACTGGCTGGATGCAGCGCACTACGCAGATTCCAACGGCTACGAAAAGGATCCGATGCGGTTCATCTGGTTCTACCGAGACTGGGTGATCAACGCCTTCAACCGCGACCTGCCCTACGATCAGTTCATCATCCAGCAGATCGCCGGGGACCAGCTGCCCAAGGCCACGCAGGACCAGATCGTGGCCACCGGTTTCCTGCGGAATTCCATGATCAATGAAGAAGGCGGCGTGGATCCTGAGCAGTTCCGCATGGAGGCCATGTTCGACCGCATGGACACCATCGGGAAAAGCATTCTCGGGCTCACCATCGGCTGCACCCAATGCCACAATCACAAATACGACCCGATCAGCCAGGAGGAGTATTACCAAATGTTCGCCTTCCTGAACAACGACAATGAGCCCTGGCGTGTGGTCTATACCAGCAGTGAGCAGATGCAGCGCGCGCAGATTCTGCAGCGCATCCACGACCTTGAAGCCAAGCTGAAGCATGATCATCCGGACTGGCAGCAGCGGATGGCCGCTTGGCAAAAATCCCTCAAACCACAACCGCGATGGACCACCCTACAGTTTGAGGATGATCCCAGCGGCGGTGAGAAGGCCCTGCGTCAGCCTGATGGCAGCATCCTCGCCCAAGGCTATGCCCCGACGAAGAGCGAGGTGAAGTTCCTCGTGAAGACGGACAAGCCGATCAAGATGGCCTCCTTCCGTCTGGAACTGATAAATGATCCAAATCTGCCAGCCTACGGCCCGGGACGCTCCCAGAAAGGCACCGCAGCACTCACAGAATTCAACGCCACCGTAACCCTCAACGGCAAACCGACCTCCTTGAAGTTCATCCGGGCCACTGCGGACTTTGGTGAGCCCGAAAACACACCCATCCCGGGCTTTGCCAAAGACCAGGACGCCAGCAAGGACAAGCGTGTCACCGGCCCTGTTTCGTATGCCATCGACGGCAAACCGGAAACTGCCTGGGGTATCGATGCTGGCCCAGGACGTCGCAATGTGCCTCGCAATGCTGTGTTCGTGCTCGAAAAACCCATTGAGGTCACCTCTGAGTCCGCGCTCACCATCGGCCTGAGCATGAAACACGGCGGCTGGAACAGCGATGACCTCCAAACCATGAACCTGGGGCGCTATCGCATCAGCGCCTCTGAATCTGCCGAAGCCGAGGCGGATCCTTTGTATGGTAAAAAGGATCTCTTTGCCGTCTTTCGCAGCACTGTGCCGGAATGGAAGAGCCTCCATGATGAGATCGAAACCCTCTGGAAGCAGCATCCCGAGGGAACGACCACCCTCGTGCTCGATGCAAGGGAACAACCCCGCATGACCAGCCTGCTGAAACGCGGTGATTTCCTGAAGCCAGGTGATCGCGTTCAGGCTGGAGTGCCTGCCGTTTTGAATCCGCTGCCCAAGAATGCCGACGGATCCCGCCTCACCTTCGCCAAATGGCTTGTCTCACGTGATTCACCGACCACGGCCAGGGCCTTTGTGAACCGCGTCTGGCAGAGCTACTTCGGCACAGGTCTCGTCGAAACACCGGAAGACTTCGGCACACAAGGAGCAAAGCCAAGCCACCCTGAACTGCTCGACTGGCTGGCCTGCGAGTTCATGGAGCATGGCTGGAGCATCAAGCACCTTCATCGCCTGATCGTCACCAGTCAGACTTACCAGCAGGACAGCCGAGTCACATCTGAACTGCTGGAAAAAGACCCATACAACCGCCTGCTGGCCCGTGGTCCGCGCTTTCGTGTTGAGGGAGAGATCGTGCGAGACATCCAGCTCGCTGTCAGCGGCCTGCTAAACACTGAAGTCGGAGGCCGCGGAGTCATGCCTCCAGCGCCGGAATATCTTTTCCAGAAACCCGTCAGCTACGCCCCCTTCCCGTGGAAGGTGGAAGAGGGGGCGCAAAAATACCGCCGCAGCGTCTATGTCTTCCGCCGACGAAGCACGCCCTACCCTTTTCTTAGCACCTTCGATGTCCCGAATGGTGAGGCCAGCTGCATCAAGCGCGCCCGCAGCAACACACCATTGCAGGCCTTGATGACGCTGAATGAAACCCTGAGCCTTGAAGCCGCAGAGCACCTTGCCAGACGAATGACTGAGGCAGGTCAGGGTGATGAAAAGGCCGCCATCACCCACGGTTTCCATCTCTGCACGGGCCGCCAGCCTACCACCAAAGAAGCCGGCATCCTTTTGAAACTTCTGAAGCAACAGCAGGCCTCGGCGAAAGGCGAGACGATTGACCCCATGACCGTCGTGGCGCGCACGCTTCTGAACCTGGACGAAACGATCACGAAGGAATAGCCCGGCCCAGAGGAAAAAGAAGAAGGGGTGCCTCGCGGCACCCCCTCCGTGGTTAAGTTGTTGTGCGGCTGCGAGCAGATCACTCGCCCGGACGCCATTCTTCGGTGGCGAACTTGAAGGCCTGCTCGAGACCGACGAGGTCGGTGCTGGGGCGGAGGGCTTCGAAAGCAGCGCTTTCCTTCTGAATGTCGGCTTCGCTGTAGTTGAGCGCCTTGACGGAGAGACCGATGCGGCGTTCGACTTTGTCCACCTTGATGACACGGGCCTCGACTTCGTCGCCGACATTGAGGACATCCTTGACCTTGGCCACGTGATCCTCGCTGAGCTGGGAGATGTGGATGAGGCCGTCGATGTCGCCGTCGAGCTCGACGAAGGCACCAAAGCTGGCGATCTTCGCAACCTTGCCCTTGACGATGTCGCCCACTTTGAAGCGGGTGTCGATGATGCTCCAGGGGTCGGTTTCGAGCTGCTTCATGCCCAGGCTGATGCGCTGGTTGGCCTTGTCGATGCCGAGAACGACGGCATCCACTTCCTGGCCCTTCTTGAGCATCTCGGAAGGATGGTTGACCTTGCGGGTCCAGCTGAGGTCGGAAACGTGGATCATGCCATCAATGCCTTCTTCCAGCTCCACGAAGGCGCCGTAGGCGGTGAGGTTACGGACAGGACGCTTGAGCTGCGTGCCGATCGGGTAACGGATGTCGATGTCATCCCAAGGATTGGTGTCGAGCTGACGCACGCCAAGGCTGATCTTGCGCTCGTCGGTGTTGATGCCAAGGACCACGGCTTCGATTTCCTGGCCCACGCTGAGCACGTCGGAAGGACGGGCGATGCGCTTGACCCAGGAAAGCTCGGACACGTGAACGAGGCCTTCCACGCCCTCTTCGATTTCGACGAAGGCGCCGTAGGCGACGAGTTTGGTGACCTTGCCACGAACACGCTGACCCACAGGGTAGCGGCCTTCGATGTTTTCCCAAGGGTTGTTCTGAAGCTGCTTGAGACCGAGGGAGACACGCTCCTTCTCGCGGTTGACCTCGAGAATGAGGAGTTCGAGCTTCTGACCGATGCCCACGAGCTCCGTAGGATGGTTGAGGCGTCCCCAGGACATGTCGGTGATGTGAAGCAGGCCGTCCATGCCGTTGAGATCCACGAACACACCGAAGTCGGTGATGTTTTTGACAACGCCGATGACCTTGTCGCCGGGGGTGACGGAATCGAGGAACTTCTGGCGCTGTTCGGCTCGCTCCGCCTCGATGACTTCGCGGCGGGAAAGAACGATGTTTTTGCGGTCGTCGTTGATCTTGACGATCTTGAATTCGAACACCTTGC